>JAJXZM010000069.1 GCA_021780055.1 Acidobacteriota bacterium | reverse complement strand
CAACACTTAGTCTACGGGACAGATAAATGATACGTCAAGCCAACTCATGGCCGCCACATGTGGTAGTACTGTTCGAGCCGGTGGGTAAATTCAGAAGCGCTCTCTCCGGGCACGATACTCATCGGGTCGCCAACATAAACGTGGGCCTTGCCGTGAACCGGGCGTTCCGCCGTGCGTGGCCAGACCTCAAAAAGTCCCCGAATCAGTAACGGGACCACGGGCAACTGGAGCCGTTCCACCATGACGCCGACACCTGGCCGAAACGGCAGCAGCCCTCCGTCCCAGGTGCGCTCGCCCTCAGGGAAGAGCAACGTCGAATACCCACGGTCAGCCAGGTTCCCCGCGCGCCGCAGTGCTTCTTGCGCGCGGCTGGGATCATCGGAAATCAGATATATGTTAAACGCCAGCCGTGCCCAGAACAGGGTGGCTTTCGAGCGGCCTCGCAGGGCCGCTTCCCCCATGGCGGGAGCTACGCGGCGGCGCAGCCGGGACGGAAACGAGCGCAGGATGACAGGGGGATCAAGCAGGCTCTGATGGTTTGACACGAACAGGACAGGGCCTCGAAGCTGCAGCAGTTTTTCGTTCCCATGGATTTCCGCCTTGACGTAATAACGCAACAGTGGGAAAGCCAGGAGCATTTGGAGCGCTTCACGGCCGAGCGATGCGGCACGGGAAAGGGGCCAGTGGGGCTCTGTGGGGCGGGCGATCTTCGGGAGAGCCTCCGTTCTTGCCGCCGGTGCCTGGGCCTTCGGCCGCGCGCCAGTTATCACAGCAGGCAAAGGAGTCCTCACGGTTGCAGCAAGCCCGGAGGACGCTTTAAGCAGGTTCTCCACGTCGCCCACCGTTTGCGCTCGCGCCAGTTCCTGTTCTTCAAACGAATAGCCCCGAGTCTCAAACCATGTCAGCAACTCTACGCGGTCCAGGGAAGACAGTCCCAGGTCTTCTGCCAGACGGGCATCCGGGCGGATTCTCTCAGGCGGCGTACCGAGCTGCGTAAGGAAGTCGTGCCAGTCCTGAGGTTCCCCGGCGAGGGACTCCGGCAATCTCCGCTCACCTTCCGCGGCGTTGACCCAGGCTGCAACTTTTGCTCGCTGAAGTTTAGAGGTGCTCAGCGTGCGCGGGAGCGATGCTTCAGGCCACACCGAAAAGCCGCGAACACGCTGGTGCGGCTCGAGGATTTTATTGACCGTTTGGATCGCGGATTCCAGATCGCTGTCCGTTGCGCCCGCTCGCGGAACCAGCACGGCGTGAACCACCGTCCGGCTGAGCTCAGCCGTGCTCGCCGCCCCTGCAACCATCGTGTTCTTGCCCACAACCGCAGCCTCCTGGATGGCATCCTGGCTGCGGAGCGCCTTCTCAACGTCATCCGGGTAAACATTCAATCCTTCCGCCGTCACGATGACGTCCTTCTTGCGGCCCAGGTAAAGCAAATTGCCGTTCTCATCGAACCGGCCCAGGTCGCCCGTGTGCAGCCACCCGCCTTCGAAGCTTTCCCGCGTGGCTTCGGAATCCTGATAATATCCCGGCGAAACGTTGGCGCCGCGGACCAGGATCTCGCCGTCGTCGGCTATGCGGGTTTCCACGCCGGGCAGTGGTTTACCCACCGAGCCCCGCCGAATTCTGAAGGGATGTGTAATGGTAATGGCCGGGGCTGTCTCCGTCAGCCCGTAACCCTGGATGACCGCGTAGCCCAACCGGTTCCAAAGCTGCTCCAACTCCGCTGAAAGCGCCGCACCCCCCACCACAAAGGCCCACATCTTCCATCCCAGGCGGCTGTGGAGGCGACGAAATTTCCACCACCGCTTTGGAATCGACCAATGTTCCTTTCCTGCTTGCTCAACCTCCGCTTCGGGGTCTTCATACCCATCCGCATAAAGGCGCCCTTTGGCCCAATTGCCTATCGCTTCAAGCTGTTGGGGCACTGACACCATCACGGAAACCCGCTGGTCCTTGATGGTCCGCGCAAGCATGGCCGGTGACTGGCTTTCCGGAAAGATCACGACGCCCCCCAGAAGCTGAGGGATAAAAAGCGCTGTCACCTGACCAAAAAGGTGGCTCAGTGGGATCAAATGGAGAAATCGAATGGGGCGGAAAGGAATGCTGAGCATTTCATACCGCCGGATCTCGCGCTCAATCGGCTCAAGGTTGGCCAGCAAGTTCCCGTGTGTGATCATTACGCCCCGGGGTTCCGCCGTTGTTCCCGATGTGTAGACAATCTCCGCAAGAGCGTCACGGCTGGCCGCGTATGTTTCGCCCGAACTTGCAGAGGCGAAGGGCAAGCTGTCGATATCCTCGATTGAGAACCGCTCAACCCCGCTCACTTGCGCCTGCCCGGCCCCATCAAGGCAGAGGCGGTCGGTAATCAGCAGCGAAGCGCGGCTTCGGCTGGCAATGCGGCCAAGAAATTCCGCCGAAAATCCCGCATCAACAGGCACCACCGTTGCACCTGCCAGGACACATCCGTAAAACGCCATTGCCCACTTTGCACACGGCACGGCCCACAAAACCACGCGCGGAGTTTCCTGCTCCGCTTCAGTCCCCAATTGCTTTTGGCGCAGC
>JAJXZM010000591.1 GCA_021780055.1 Acidobacteriota bacterium | reverse complement strand
TGAGCCCTCAATGTCAGTGTAGCTGTTCACACGGACATTCGGAGAAACGATGGAACGCGTCACGCGGCCACCGGAAATAATCGAGCCCGAAGAAACCATCGAGTCCACCGCAATGCCCATCCGACGGCCCTCCTGGGCGAAGACGAACTTGGCGGGAGGGTACTGCCGCTGGTAGGTCCGGATGGGCCAGCTGGAATCATAAAGGTTGAAGACCGGAGAGATCGCCACGAGGTCCATGTTTGCTTCATAGTAAGCGCCCAGGGTCCCGATGTCCCGCCAATACTGCGCCTCTTTCTTGTTCTCATCCACAAAGTCGTAGGCATAGATGTTGCCCCGTTCAAGCAGTTTGGGAATGATATCCTTGCCAAAATCGTGGTTTGAATTCGGGTCATCGGCATCAGCAATGGTGCACTGGAGCAAGACGTCGCGATTAAAGCAATAGATGCCCATTGAGGCATAGCATTTGTTCGGATTGTGCGGCGAGGGCTTGGGATCGGGAGGTTTCTCCTGCCAGCCGACAATGCGGTGCTGCGAATCGAGCTCGACGACGCCGAAACGTGAAGCTTCCGCGACATCGACCTCGATCACCCCGACGGTCGCTTCCGCCCCGGCGTCAATGTGCCGCTGGATCATCAATTGGTAATTCATCTTGTAGATCTGGTCGCCGGAAAGAATCATGACGTACTTGCACGGTTCGCTGCCGATGGAATATATGTTCTGGAAAATGGCGTCGGCCGTGCCGCGATACCAATAATCGCCCACGCGCATCATGGGGGGAAGAACCTGGATGAACTCGCCCAGCTCGCCGGCGAGCATGCTCCAGCCTTCACGAATGTGCCGGTTGAGAGAGAGCGCCTTGTACTGCGTCAGCACGAAGATGCGGCGCAGATCGGAATTAATGCAGTTGGATAGGGCGATATCGATGATGCGATAGATGCCGCCGAAGGTTACGGCAGGCTTGGCGCGATCGCGGGTCAGGGGATAGAGGCGCTCTCCGGCGCCTCCTGCCAGCAGGCAAACAATGGTGTCTCTGACCATGAGAGCGGGTCTCCTCTCAACAAGTATAGAAGCTTGCGCGGCCTTGCCGCTTTGCCATTCAGACGATTGATGCTGCCGCAAAATCCACTTTGAAAAAGAGGATTATATCAAAGGAATCTGTTCTCATCGAACCTCGAGGCGGTTAGTTCCCGGATTTTTCATTCGGACTCTGTGTTCCTCGCTCAAATTCGATGCGTGAATCCGCTATGATAGATGTGGGCAGTTTTGTGAGCATGCGCCATGCGTAATGGAAACCAAGCCGGTTTGGCCAGCTATGCGATGTCGGTTGCAAAAAGCCTTGGCCGGCGTTTTCCGGAAAGGTCACACCCCTATCGAAATGAGTATGAGCGTGACCGCGACCGCATTATCCACTCCCGCGCCTTCCGGCGGCTCGAAAACAAAACCCAGGTTTTCACACGGCGCTATTCCGATCATTTCCGCAACCGCCTTACCCACACACTGGAAGTGGCCCAGATCAGTCGCACGGTCGCCAAAGCCCTTCGTCTGAACACAGACCTGGTGGAAGCGCTGGCGCTTGTCCACGATGTGGGCCATCCTCCGTTCGGCCATGCGGGTGAAAACGAACTGGATCGCTTGATGATGCGCGAGGGTGACCGCTTTGACCACAACCTCCACGCTTTGCGGATTGTCGAACAGTTCGAGCAGAAGTATGTTGACTTTCCCGGCCTAAACCTGACATTCGAAGTCCGTGAAGGCATTGTCAAACACTCGCGCGACTACGATTCTGAGCACTATCCGGATTTGAAGGAATACCGGCTCAACGAGCGCCCGCCACTTGAAGCGCAGCTGATTGATGTGGCCGACGAGATCGCTTATAACTGCGCCGACCTTGACGATGGTTATGAGGCGAAACTGCTCACGCTGGCACAGATTCGTGACAGTGTGCCTCTGTTCGGCCGCCTGCTCCGACCGGTTGAGCGGAAGCACCCGCAAGCAGCCGAAAAACTGAAATTCAACGAAGCGCTCAAGCAGCTTATGGACTCCCTCGTCACGGACCTGCTTGAAGCAACGCATGAGCGGCTGAAACAAATGCGGATCAGAAGTGTGGAAGAGGTGCGCGCGGCGGCGGCGCGCCTGGTGAGACCCAGCCCGCGAATGTCACGAGAAAACCAGATGCTGAAAATTTTTCTCAGAGACAATCTCTATACGCATCGCCAGATCTACGTTGAACGCAAGAAGATCGTACAGTGCATTGCTCAGATGTTCGAATTCTATATGAGCCATCCCCGCAGCCTGCCTCCCTTTTACGTTGCCAAGACCCGCAAGGAGCCGACTCACCGTGTGGTGTGCGACTACATTGCAGGAATGACCGACAACTATCTGACGGACCAACACCGGAAATACGTCGAGCGTCAAATTGCCAGCGATGGGAAAACGCCCTGCTGAGTTCAAGGCTTCTTTCGTGGATTGCTGTCCGGCCCTTCTGAAGATTCGCCCGTCTGAAGCTGAGCCTTCCCGGAAGGAGGTCCATACAACTCCAGGACCTGCTCAAGCACTTCCTTCGCAGCGCTTAGTTCCGCGGCAACAACATGAGAGGCGCCAGCACTTTCCAGCGCGCTGGTGTGTTCCGCACGCCCGGTCCGTACGATGGTAATGACGCCGGGATTCAGAGCGTGGGCTGTGGCAACGGCCCTGGGCACCGCGAAGGGGTCAGATATGGCAAAAACCACCGCGCGCGCCCGACCTACCCCAGCTTTCTCCAGGATGTCGCCTTTCGTGCTGTCACCGAAAAAGATGGACTCGCCCTCCGCTGTGGCATGGCTGACAATGGCTGGGTCCAGTTCGAGAACCAGATAGGCGATGCCTTTACGCCGCAGTGTCTGCGCCAGCATTCGCCCGTTCAGGCCGTAACCGCAGATGACGACGTGGTCGTGCAGTGGTGCGGCCTGGGCCTCCAATTCAACTTCGCCGGGCTCAGGGAAGAATCGCCGCAAACGTCGCATCTCCGGAATGCGCGTTGCGATACTCGGAGAGAGTTGGACGATCGTCGGAGTCAGCATCATGGTGATGATGGCAGCTGCCAGAAAGATCTGGTACTCGCTGGCGGGCACAATATTCAGCCGTTCGCCCTGATGAAGCAGAACAAAGCTGAACTCGCCCACCTGTGCCAGGCTCAGCCCCACAAGCAGTGATTTTCGGGCCGTAAAGCCCATTGACAGAACAGCAGCCAACGCGGTCAATGCCTTAAGCCCGAAAATCAAGGCGGCAATCCCGAGCACCGCTGCCCATCGGTTGTGAACAAACCTCAAATCCAGCAGCATGCCCACAGAAATGAAGAAAAGGCTGTTGAAGCTGTCCCGGAAGGGGAGGATGTCCGCATGAATCTGGTGTGCGTAGGAAGATTCCGAAAGGGCCATTCCAGCGATGAACGCGCCCAGAGCCAGCGACAAACCCAGAGAGGCAGAGGCCCACGCAGTGCCGAGGCTGAAGAAGATGGCTGCAATGATAAATATCTCATGGGTGCGCACCTCAACAATGCGCCGCCACAAGAGAGGAAAGAAATAGCGGGCGGCGAACAAGATCAACGCGCCAGCCCCTATCACTTTGGCCAGCGCATAGACCACGGTCAACGCAATTTCGCCCGAAGGCGCGGTGAGCGCCGGCATAATGGCCATCATGGGCACAACGCAGAGGTCCTGGAACAGGAGGACACCAAGGATGACGCGCCCGTGGATGGTCTCCAGTTCGTCCCGCTCAAGAAGGAGTTTGAGGACTATCGCGGTGCTGCTGGCGGCAACGAGGAATCCCCAGTAAATTCCCTGTCGCCAGTCGTGATTTGCCAAAAAGGCCAGGCCGAGCACCACGGCGACCGAAAGCAAAACCTGGCGGCCTCCGGCACCCAGCACCAGCTTCCGCATGGCCGCGATCTTGTTAAGCGAGAACTCCATGCCAATGGTAAACAGCAGGAGCGCCACGCCGATCTCGGCCATCGTCTCAATGGCCGCGCGGTTTGTGATCAGGTGGAATCCGGAAGGCCCCACCAGGATGCCCGTCAGCAGGTAGGCCACGATGGCAGACTGACGCGCCCGCCGCAGGATAACGGCGATTAGCGTGGCGAACCCAAATAGGATGAGCAGATCCAGCAGCAGGTTGTAATGGTCCATCCAGAGTTCCTCCGCGGATCTAGAACTGCCTCATTTTAGGGTGTTCAAGGAACGATTGCCAAAATGAGTAGACACAACACGTCAACCCATCGGTTGCAGATTTTCGGGAGCGCAGACAACTTTCAGGTTTTCGTCCCTTTTTCTAGGGATGGTATAGTTCTTGAAGAGGCAGGAAGGACTGCATCAGGAGGACGAAGTTTGAAGAATTCTTACAATAAATCAGGCACTGGGTTGGGCAAAGGTTGGATTTTCATACTTCTCGTTTTTATAGCCGCAATCGTTATTGTCGGATGGAAAGCCTTTAGCCACGAAGCTCCCACCATCAGATTCAGCACGCCGGTGAAGGGCATAGGCAAGCAGACGATAGTTGGATTCACCGTCCAGGACAACAAGCATTCACTGAAGACCGTCAGTGTTCAGATCCAACAGGGAGACCGGCGGTTTTCCGTGCCTTACTCGACCGAAATTCATAATCTGCCATCGCCGCCGTGGTGGAAGCTCTGGGCTAAGCACGCCCCCGCGCGCGGTGACTTCAAAGCGCAAATCGGCCAGCAGACCATTACCGACCTGAAAGAGGGCCGGGCAACGCTGGAGATTGTGGCTACCAACAATTCCTGGGGACGGTTCTTCCGCGGCGGCAGGAGCGAGATAAAGCTTGGATTGCCGGTGCGATTTCACCCGCCGCAGATTGCAGTGCTTACTCCGCAGGTCTACGTCAACCAGGGAGGCTGCGACCTTGTGCTGTTCAAAGTCTCTCCGGGAACGACCGAATCAGGAATCCAGGTGGGTCCATATTTTTTCCGGAGCTGGCCAGTCAAAAAGTCTCTTCCCGACACGCGGATGTGCCTGTTCGCCTATCCTTACAACCTTGATCCGAAAACTCCCGCCGAAATCGTTGCGCGTGATGACGCAGGCAACCAGACGGTTTCGAACTTCAACTACAGAGTTTTTCCGCAGAAGTTCCGGGACGGCAAGATCAATTTGTCGGACAGTTTCATGCAGCGCGTTGTACCGCCGATTATGAGTTACAATCCTGATATGCAAGACCAGGGAAGCCTTCTGAAAAATTATCTGATGATCAACCAGCATCTCCGCCTGATTGAGTCGCAGTTGCTGGTGGCATATTCACAGAAGACTGCCCCGGAGTTCCTGTGGACGCAGGCTTTCCTCCGTTATCCGAACTCAAAAGTGGAAGCGCACTTTGCCGACGACCGGACCTACCTCTACAATGGCCAGGTGGTGGACCATGAAACGCATCTTGGCTACGATCTGGCCTCGACCGCACATGCTCCAGTTCCCGCCGCCAATGACGGAATCGTGGTGTTTGCCAAGTTCTTCGGGATATACGGCAACGCCATTCTCATAGACCACGGCTGCGGGCTGCAGACCCTCTACGGGCACCTGAGTTCGTTTGCCGTCAAGCCCGGCGAGCACGTCACGCGCGGGCAGATTATTGGCCACAGCGGCGAAACAGGCCTTGCCGGAGGCGACCACCTCCACTTTTCCGTTCTGCTGGATGGAGTCTTTGTAGACCCACTTGAGTGGTGGGACCCGCATTGGATCAAAGACCGGATCACCGAGAAGCTGGCGCCTTATCGCTAGCGGAAAATCAGTGGAGCAGACCCTGATCGAGTGCGCCCTTAACAGGCAGAGAGTGTCCTATTGTTTCGGTTCTGGCACAACGCGCGAAAGGTAGAACTGGAAGAACTTCTGCGGGTCTGTATGCAAAGCGACGGTGGCGTTAGGCAGGTTGTTGTCGATAGCTCGGGTGAAGCCGTTTGAGTCCACTTCAACATGGAGAGGCGTCGTCTGGCAAAGCCCAGGATCAATCACCATAGCGACGGCCATGGGATCGAACAGCGTGGGCGTGCGCTGGTTCCAAAGATTGTAAAGGATGGTCAGGCCGTCTGTCATTGGCGAGAGATTCGTAAAAACGCGGTACCGGTCGCTCGCGTGGAGCTGGAGCATAGCCGTTACGTCCAGAGGGACCATCAGGAGTTGAACGCCGGAGCTGAACACTTTCTGCGCCGCCGCGGGATCAGCCGCGATGTTGTATTCCGCAACAGGGGTCGGATCGTCGCCGTAGCCGTGGTGAATTGCCCCACCCATCAGGACAATCCGGCTTATTTTTTTTGCAATCGCCGGGTCTTTCTGCAACAGAGCGGCAATATTCGTAAGAGGTCCGATGGCCACAATCGTAGTCGTTCCCGGCAACCGCCGGAGTGTAGCATCCAGAAAGTCAACAGCGCTTTCGGACAGCAACTGCGGGCTGTGGAAGTCTTTGGCCCAGCGCGTTTGCTCCATCGGAAGCGGCCTTCCCGGCTCACCCGCCGCAACCGGCACACGGCGAAGTCCGGCTTCCCACAGCAGCTTGGCAGCCAGTCGAGCCCGCGCATGGGTATCTCCGCTGACCGTTGTCACACCCAGCAGATTGAGTTCAGGGCTTCGCGCCACGAGCGCCAGGGCAAAGGCATCGTCGATGTCGGTGCCGATATCCGTATCAACAAGGATGGGAATCTTCCTGGGCGGAACAGCGCGCAGCACAAGCGGCCACACAAAGAGGAACAGCAAACAGATCGCCTTTTTCATCAGCTCTGTGCCTCCTAGACGGCGCCCGATGGATTGTAACCGGAGAAGCCTGCTTACTCTTCTTCTTCCTTGCCGTGACCGGCAGCCCTGGCCTCAGCCACAATCTTTTCAGAAATCTGCTGGGGCACAATGTCGTAATGGGAAAAGTCCATGGAATAGCTTCCGCGCCCCTGGGTCATGGAGGTCAGGTCTGAGGCGTAAGTCAGCATTTCGGCCAACGGAACCTGCGCTTTGATGATGGTGGAATGCCCTTTGGGTTCCATTCCCTGGATGCGCCCGCGGCGGCTGGTCATGTTGCCCATGATGTCGCCGGAATAGTTTTCAGGGACATTGACTTCCACGTCCATGATCGGTTCCAGCAGGCAGGGCTTGGCCTGCTCCATGCACTTCTTGAAAGCCATTGAGCCGGCGATCTTGAAAGCAAGCTCCGAAGAATCAACATCGTGGTAGGAGCCGTCATAGAGAGTCACCCGGAAGTCCACCACCGGGCAGCCGGCCAGATAGCCTCGCGCCGCCGATTCGATGATTCCTTTTTCGACCGCCGGGATGTAATTCCTGGGAATGGCGCCCCCGAAGATGTCGTTAACGAAATCGAAACCTTCTCCGCGGCCGAGCGGTTCCATCTTGATCTTGCAGTCGCCGTACTGGCCGTGGCCGCCAGTCTGCTTCTTGTACTTGCCCTGCGCATCGGCCTTGCCGCGAATCGTCTCACGATAAGGAATCTTGGGCGCCTTCAGCGTTACCTCAACGTTGTAGCGCCGTTTGAGTTTTGAGACGGCCACTTCGACATGCTGCTGTCCGGAACCGGAAAGCAGGAATTCCTTGGTCTGCTCATCGCGCGAGAAACGGAGGAGAAGGTCTTCTTCCAGCATCCGGTGGATCGCCGTTGATAGCTTATCTTCATCGCCCCGGGATTTCGGTTCAATGGCAAAGGAGATGGCAGGCTCAGCAAGCTTTACCGGCTGGTAGATAATCGGTGCATTCTTCTCGCCCAGCGTATCGCCGGTCAAGGTTTCTTTGAGCTTTGCCACTACGCCGATGTCGCCCGCACGAAGTTCGGCCACGGCGTTCTGGGCTTTGCCCTGAGGCACAGCAATGTGCGCCAGGCGCTCCGCTACGCCCCGGTTGAAGTTCTGGAGCGTCGCTTCACTCTTCACTATGCCGGACATCACTTTGAACAGGCTTAGCCGCCCGGCAAAGGGATCGGCAACAGTTTTGAAGACAAAAGCGGAGGCAGGTTCATCATTCGAGATTTTCCGCGTAACAGGCTGGCCCCCTTCGTGTTCGATGCCTTCCACCGTCCCTTTGGAGGTTGGCGCCGGCAGGTAATCGGCAATAAATTCCAACAGGGTTTGACTACCAATATTTGGCAGGGCCGCGGAGACAACCACGGGGGTCAGCCGGTTTTCGGCGATCGCCTGCCTGAGTCCCGGCATCAGGTCTTCAATCGGGATGGTGCCTTTGTCAAAAAATTCCTCCATCAGCGCATCATTACCCTCCGCCACCATTTCCACCAGGGCTTCATGGGCGGCGGTGGCGGCTTCCATCATATCCGCCGGGATGTCGCTGTCCTTCGCCTTGCCGGAACCGTTGCTCTCGTAAAGCGCAGCCCGCATCTTTACCAGATCGATAGCGCCGTGGAAATCCTTTTCCTCCCCGATGGGGAGCTGAACGGGAATTACCGACCGCCCGAAGGCCTCGGTCAGCGCATCCAGCGTGCGCTTGAAACTTGCGCGCTCGCGGTCCATCTGGTTCATCACCAGGGCCCGCGGCAGATTATATTTCTGGCAGAAGCCCCAGGTCTTTTCGGTCTGCACTTCCACTCCGCTTACCGCGTGGACAACAAGCAACGCCGCGTCTGCAGCCTTCAGTACAGCCTCGGCTTCGTAAAGAAAAATGTTGAAGCCGGGAGTGTCAATCAGGTTGACCTTGGTCCCGTTCCATTCGGCGTTGGCCAGGGCAGCGCTGATGGTAAAACCGCGTTCAATTTCCTCTTCGTCGAAGTCGGTTACGGATGTGCCGTCGTCCACTTTGCCAAGCCGCGTGGTGACGCCGGCCGTGTAAAGCATCGCGGAAGCAAGCTGCGTTTTCCCGGTGTCGGCATGGCCCAGCAGCACAACGTTTCGGATATTCTCACCGTCGTAGATTTTCACGAGAGACTCCTTACACTTTCAGGAATTACCACTAAACAATCTTCAGGCTTTGGAGCAACGCCGCATCCTAACACAGCTTTTCGGCAGGGTACAACGCACAAGGAGAGCAAACAGATTTGCTGACCCTCACAATGCGGGCGGCATGTACGATCTCCAGTTGGCTTTCTCCTCTATCTAGTCGAGATCAAAGTCGCGAGTGGGCCGGACGACGGGCTCGTCCTTGGACCGCTTGAGGGCCTCTTCGAACTTCTTCTCAAGCAATTGGGCTTTGGATTTTTCGTCTTCGGAGCTCTTGCGAAACAGGGCCTCGCGGCGGGCCTTTTCCTTTTCAAGCAACTGCGCGGAGTGGTCGATGTCGGGGGCCTCGGTTTTTCTGGGAGGCTGTCCATGCCAGATCACCTTGCCAAGCGAAATGTCAATTTTGAGGCGCGCGCCACAGCACGGACATTCCAACTCGATCTCACTGCGCTCTTCACGGTTGGAAGCCATGCGAAAATGCTACGCCGCACCGTGCCTGATGTCAAACGTGGGGCCACTGGAGCAGGGCAGGCGCGGCCTGGGAGCAGAGCAAAGGGATCTCACGCACTTCAAGGCAGGCCTTTCCGGCACCGCCAGGACAAGGTTGGAAATTGCGAATGCTCGGACTAAGATGCAGATGTAAAAAGGCTTAGCATCGACACTTCGAGTGACTTTAGAAGCTGCGATTTCGCTTCATGCGGCGGAGTCGATGTTGATATTACCTGAGACCGTACTGACGTCAAGAAGGAAACCGCCGTTGCCCGCTTTCCCGTTGATTTCGCGCTTGTTGACAGTCCCCTGGAGCGTCAAGGGCCGATTGGTTGTGATGTTTCCTGAAACTGTATGGGCGTGCAAGTCAAACCCCAGGTTTGCGGGCACTCGAATTGCGACGTTACCGGAAACCGTTTGCAGGTGCCAGGGGGACTCGCCGCCGCCCTCTGCTGTAATTGAGCCGCTGGCGGTGCTGGCCTGCACCAGACCGCGGACTTGTCTCAAAGTGATGTTTCCTGATGCCGTGTTAATGCGCGCATCCG
>JAJXZM010000568.1 GCA_021780055.1 Acidobacteriota bacterium | reverse complement strand
GCCCGCTTTGGCCCCTGCGCTGAGCACCGCCGCACGTACCAGCCCGTGAAGGACATGCTTTCTCCCGGCCTGCCGTTTGGTCCTGCCTGAATGATGCGGGCGACTAGCGCAGAGGCGGTTTTAATCTCTGCGATTTCCTGGGTGGCGCCAGTCGCAGAAATGTGCCGTCATCTTGACATAAAGGCATATCTTCTCTACATTTGAACTCAGCATGAGCCAAACCATTAAGGAGCAGATCATCGAGCAGGTTGACCGCCTGGACGAGCACCGGCGCAAGCAGGTGTTGGACTTCGCGCGGCGCCTGACAGCGCCCTCCGGGACCCCGGGGCGTGCCCTTACGGGGTTCGTTGGCTCCATTGATCCTGCGGACCTCGATGCCATGGCTAAGGCGATCCAGGAAGGTTGCGAAAAAGTCGACCCGAATGCCTGGTAAGATCCTTCTCGACACCAACGTCATCATTGCATTTTTCGCCGGAGAGAAGACGGTTACGCAGCATTTCGCCAAGGCCGAGGTTCTTGTCTCAAGCACTGTTCTCGGCGAGCTTTACTACGGTGCGCACAAGTCAGCCCACACCGCTGCCAACTTGTCCAGAATCAATCAATTCGCCGCCGCAGTCAATGTCTTGGGCTGTGATGAGGTGACGGCCCAGCACTACGGCCAGGTTAAGGACCGCCTGAGAATGAAAGGTCGTCCAATCCCGGAGAACGACATCTGGATTGCCGCAGTCGCTCAACAATATGGACTGCCCCTTGCCACTCGCGACGAGCATTTCAGAGAAGTGGACGGTTTGGGGCTTGAGATTTGGTGATCGGGGCTGGTGAAGAGCGGCAGTGGAACCCGAAAGACAAACTCGAAAGAATCTGGGCATTCGACCATATTCAAATTCTCCTGTTTTTGCTCCCGTCATTTGACCGCCATGCCACGGAACAGGACGAATAGCCAACCGTCCTTTCGGCCGATAGACTTAATTGGCACGCGTCACCCTCCAACCTTCACCATGCCAATGCTATACTTTTCTATCCCACCCTGATTCTCTGAGGTGATTTGAGTGGCACGATTGCTGATTCGAAATGGACGTGTAATTTCGCCCGCGGACGAACTGGACGGCCAACTGGACCTGCTGATCGAGGACGGCGAGATTCGCGAAATTGCCCCGAAGCTTTCCGGCCATGCGTATGAAACGCTCGATGCCGGTGGGCAGATTGTCGCGCCGGGCTTTGTGGATATTCATGTCCATCTGCGCGAGCCGGGCGGGGAGATTTCAGAAACGCTGGAAACCGGGCTTCGCGCCGCCGTGGCCGGCGGGTTCACCTCCGTGTGCCCCATGCCCAACACGCGACCCGTGAACGACAATCCTGAACTGACCAGATGGCTTGTCCGCCGCGCCGAGGAGTTGAAACTGGCCCGTGTTTTCCCTATTGCCGCCGTCACCATGGGAAGCCAGGGAGAAACGCTGACGGACTTCGCGACGCTCGTGGCTGCCGGCGCGGTGGGATTCTCAGACGACGGCAAGCCTGTAAAGACAGGCGCCCTGATGAAAGCAGCCCTCAAAAAGGGGAAAGCCCTTGGGGCGCCGGTTATCGACCACTGCGAGGTGCCGGAACTGAGCGCAGGCGGGATCATCAATGAAGGCGTATACTCGAAAGCCCTGGGCTTGCGCGGAATCCCGAACAGCGCTGAAGACGACTGCATTGCGCGAGACATCAGGATTGCCGAAGCTACTGGCGGGCACCTGCACGTGGCGCACCTGTCAACCGCGGGCGGCATCCAGATGGTGCGCGAAGCGAAAGGCCGGGGATTACAGGTGACGTGTGAGGTTACGCCGCACCACTTTACCCTGACCGACGAAACCGTCCGGCGCTACGGCACCCATGCCAAGATGAATCCTCCGCTTCGCAAGGCTGCCGACGTCGAGGCCTTGGTGGCGGGTATTCAAGATGGCGTTGTTGATGCTATTGCCACGGACCACGCGCCTCACGCGGCTGAACTGAAATCGCGGCCCATTGCAGAAGCGCCCTTCGGCGTGACCGGCCTTGAAACCTCCCTGGGGCTTGGCCTCAAACAATTGGTCCACTCTGGAAAAATCACGCTCAACCAGTTGATCGCGCTAATGACCTCGAAGCCCGCGCGTATCATCAACAAGCCACTTGGCCGCATCCATGTGGGAGGCGTTGCGGACCTGACCCTGCTTGATCCGGACCTCGAGTGGACTTATCACGCTGCCGATGGCTATTCCAAGAGCCATAATTCGCCGTTCGACGGGTGGAAGTTCCGGGGCGCTGTTACCGCCACGATCGTCGGGGGGCGGACTGTTTTCCGGCGATGAGCGGCGACGGCTACTCTTATTGCCACCTTCCGCTTGACTTTCTTCTAATCGCGTCCTAACGTACTGCTGCCGGTTGTATTGACCAGCCGGGACTTGCATGAATCCCATCACAGACGGGACCCAGCCCTTTAGGCACGATCGGCTGTTGCGGCACTGAACCCGTCGAGGCAGGTTGACATGCCCGCACCGCTCTCTGCAATCGATGCTATTTCGCCCGCATTTGACCGGGCCAAGCGGGAGCTTTTCAAGCCCTTCCGGATTGGCTTCTGGCTTCGAATGGCGCTGGTTGCGCTGGCCACCGGCGAGTTTTACGGAGGCGGCGGCTGGGGCGGAGCGCACTTCAATATGCCGTCTTCACGGAGAGTCCTGGCGCTCCAGACCGGCATGGCAATGCCTCCCGTCGAGGTCCTGAAGCACTATCTTCCATTGCTCGTCCTTCTCGTGCCGCTTGTGTTCGTGCTCATCTTTTTGTGGATTTATATTTCAAGTGTTTTCCGCTTTGTTCTTTTTGACTCCATTTTGACGGACCGTTGCGTCATCAAGGAGCAATGGAACAGGTGGCGGCCGGCGGGATTGAGCTTCTTCCTCTGGCGCATTTGTTTTGGGCTGGGTGTAATGTTGTTCCTCGGCGTCCTGGCCGGCGCCGGCTTTATGGCCGTTTTTACAAGCGGCGCTCTCAAGAACCCGCGACAGCACATCTTGTTCCTGGTCCTGGGCGGCATTGTCGCTGTCCTGGTGCTGCTCGCCTTTATCATCGTGGCGGCCCTGATTGCGGTGTTTGCCAGGGATTTCGTGGTGCCGGTGATGGCGCTCGAAAATGTGGGAGTTGTTGAGGGGTGGCGGCGGGTGATCCCCATGCTGGCCGCTGAAAAGAAAGCCTACGCCGGATATGTTCTGATGAAAATTGTACTCATAGTTGGCAGCACCATCCTTTTCGGGATCGTTACCGTGGTTGCAGTTTTCCTACTCTTTATTCCACTATCGCTTGCCGGCGTTGCTCTCTACTTGTTTGCCAAGGCTGAGGGGCTTCTGTGGAGCTTTCCTGCGGTTGCCGCCGCAGTGATTCTTGGGGCGGGGGTGCTGGCGGCAATCCTTTATGTGATCGCCTTCATTTCGGCTCCGGCCATGGTGTTCTTCCAGGCTTATGTGATCGACTTCCTGGGATCGCGGTATGCGGCGCTCGGTGACCGGATTTCTCCGCCGCCTGTGCCGCCCACCCCGGCCGTGCCACCCTCTTTTCCGGACCCCAGCGGCTCGCCGGCCGGTTAGGTTTACTGCGTGGGCTTTGGAGTTCCGGGACGGCTCCCGGGTTTCACCGCAGGCTTGCCTTCCTTGCAAAGCGGGCAATGATCGGGGTCGTAGGTTTTTACATCCAGCGTAACCAGCGCAGCTTTGGGAACGGTGAAGTCAGCCTTGCCGCCGCTGCGGTCAACCAGCGCGCCGACGCCGACCACCTTCCCTCCGGCATCTTCAATGCAGTCGATGGTCTCGCGGGTGGATTTCCCCGTGGTGATCACGTCTTCCACCACCAGCACCGGCTCGCCTTCTTCCAGGCGAAAGCCGCGGCGCAGGGTCATCTTGCCGTCCTGGCGTTCAGTGAACATTGCCCGAACACCCAGCGCGCGGGCAACTTCATGCGCGACGATCACACCGCCCAGCGCCGGCCCAACCACGGTCTTTGCTCCCAGTTCGACCAGCCTGGGTGCAAGCGCGACACACAACTGTTCTGCCACACGGGGTTGCTGCAATACCAGAGCGCACTGGATGTAGCGGTCACTGTGCAGGCCGGAGGAGAGGATAAAGTGGCCTTCCAGCAGCGCGGAATGCTCTCGGAAAACTTTAAGAACGTCGTCTTCAGTCATGGGTTGTCCTATTCAGGGTGTGGGATATGCCAGGAGGACTACTGCATTTCCTCCAGAACGGCCGCTGCCGCCGCCGCCGGGTCCGGGGCCCCCGTGATGGGACGCCCGACCACAAGATAACTTGCGCCGGCATCGAGAGCGGCCTTGGGAGTTGCGGTCCGGGATTGATCGTTTGCAGCCGCGCCCGCCGGACGAATGCCAGGCGTCACAATCACAAAATCCGGGCCGCATTCCTTGCGCAGTGCGGATACTTCCCTGGCGGATGCCACGACGCCGTCCAGTCCCTCCGACTGCGCCATGCGGGCCAGCCGCAGCACCGCGCTTTCGGGCGGGCCGGCGATGCCGAGATCTTCCAGGTCCTCTGCCGCCAGACTGGTAAGAATGGTTACGGCCAGCACCAGGGGACGAGGCCGGTTGCCGGATGCTCCTTCCTCGGCGCCTTCCAGTGCTGCCCGCATCATCTTTTTTCCGCCCAGAGCGTGAATGTTCAGCATCGTCACGCCCATCTTTGCCGCTGCCCGGCAGGCTCCCTTTACCGTGTTGGGAATATCAAGGAATTTGAGATCGAGAAAGACCTTTTCGCCGGAATCGATCAGGTAACGGGCCAGCATGGGGCCTTCTGACGTGAAAGCTTCCATGCCCACCTTGAACATGCCGGCACGCCCGCGCAGCTTGTCCGTCATTTGCGCGGCGGCCTCGGCGGTATTGAAATCCAGCGCAACGATCAGTTTGTCTCGAACCTGCATTGCATTCTCCTGTTTACCGCTCGTCGGGCGCGACAGAACGCTGTTGCACGAACTGAAAGGGCAAACAGAAATTGTAAATTGACGCGCGAAAAAACTAAATAGAAAAACTTCGTTTTCTCGCGTGGTTCAGGTACGCGCTGCTGCCGCCCATGTTCAGCCTCTGCCCCGCCACCCACGCTGGCGCGTTTAAGGTTGTGTTCCTCGCGATAACCCAGGATGATTCCCGCGTCTTGCTTTGGGTGACACGTCCCCGCCAGAATTTTTGGCTTTGCCTCCTTTTCTGCCTTTTGTTTTGTGCGTATGTTGCGAACTCCCCGCATTGTCCGGCACAAGGTGCCGGAGCGTGGCCACTTGTTTCCGATATCGTGCCACGTTGCGCTGGTGTTCTGCAAGCGTTGTGGCAAATCGATGTCCACCCTGATTGTTGCTGACAAAGTAAAGATAATGCGTGGATGCCGGATGAACGGCCGCCAGGATGGAGGCTTTCCCCGGATTGCAGATGGGGCCGGGCGGGAGTCCGGTATGGACGTAGGTGTTGTAGGGAGATTGGAGATTCAAGTCGCCCTCAGTAATGGGCGCGGCCGGCAGGTGGGCCATCTCGGCCGCGTAGGCAACCGTAGGATCACACTGCAGAAGCATCTTTTTCTGCAGACGGAGTTCGAAGACTTGCGCCACAATGGCGCGTTCGTTCGGGTCCGGCGTTTCCTTTTCAACCAGCGATGCCAGCGTCATGATCTGGTGAAGTGTTTCGCCGGGCTGGCTGAGGTCCTGCTGAAAATTCTGTCGCAGGACTTCGCGGAAACGAGCCAACATCGTCATTGCGATGTGCGTGGCCGTGGAGTGGTATTCAAACCGATAAGTGTCCGGGAACAGGTAACCCTCAAGCGAGGGCGCCTGTGGATCGAGGTCCCGGATTGGAGACGGGTCCCCTGAGACGCGTAAGAATTCATCGGGAGCGATACCGAGCCTCTGTTGCAGGATCCGCGCAATATCAAAACGGTTGGAGCCTTCAGGAATAACGACCGTGCGAAAATAGACTTCGCCGCGGATAAGCTTTCGATAAACGTCCAGCGGCCGCATCGGCTGGTCAAAGAGGTATTCGCCGGCCTTCAGATGACGACGCCACCTGTAGGCGCCGTAGATCAGGAGGAAAGGCCATCGATGGGCCAGCACGCCTTGTTCGACAAGACGGCTTGCAACTTCCGGAGCCTGCATCCCTGGCGGAATTTCGACAATGATCTGCCCGGTGTAGCCGCGGTAGGGCTGCAGGATTTCGCGACCGGCGATGGCGAGACCAGCAATGACCACAAGGGCGGCCAATACGAGAAGTGCCTTCTTCACGGGCTACCTCCCGCGAGGTCCTCGCGCTCGGCCTGGTGGGCGTGGTAGTCCAGGTAATTCTGGAGCAGCAAAACGGCCGCCACGCGATCCACAGCCTGCTGGCGTTTGTTGATGCTGAGTCCCGCGGATTTCAGCATCCGATTGGCCTCCACGCTGGTCAACCGCTCATCCCAAAGCTCCACGGGGCACTCCAGGCGGCCCTGCAACTTTTTTGCAAAATCGTCCACGTGCCGCGACATTGCGGTCGCCTTCCCGGCATGACTAACAGGATTGCCGATGATGACTTTCTGAACAGAATATTCCTCAGCCACGGAGCGGATGTGTTCAATGTCTTTGCGGATGGCCGTTCGCTGGAGCGTCGGGAGACCTTGTGCGGTGATGCCCAGCGCATCAGAAACGGCCAGTCCGATGCGCCTTAGTCCAAAATCAATCGCCAATACTCTTGCCGGCAAGCTTCCTTCCTGTCGGGCGGAGCCGAGTTTCAAAGACCGGTCCCTTGTTGCCCCGTTCGTGAATGCTGTTCATATGATACACCGCGTTTTGTTACGCGCTCGACGAGCGGGCGGTGGTTTGCAGAAAAACAGACGCTGAGTCGGTTGTGCGCACGTCCTGGAAAAATCCGATGCAGGGTTTCGTGTAAGAATCTCTTCGACTCTGCCTATTGATGCCTATGGATCATATCGGAATCAAGCTCAACGCTTCCAGATGCAAAGTACTTGAATGCCTGACAGGTCACAAACAGGCTCGTGGCCAGCACAAGCGCGCCAACCGCGGCAGTCGTAACACTCATCACCACAAGGCCTGGCTGGGGGCCTGCCGCGACTCGAGCATTAAGCTTCATGCTGTAATTGATGATGCCCAGGAAAAGTTGCAGGACGACGACTTCGGCGAGGAAAACCGAAGAAATCTTGAACGCGCGCAGATGCGAAAACTTGGTCAGGGCCATCTCCAGGACCCAAAGGGAGCACACGGTCGCCGCGATTCCAAGCACGAGATGCGGCCCCATTCCTGTTACCTTCTTAGTGAGACCAACATCCAGTAGCATCTGAACGAAAACTCCGATAGTCATGAAGACCAGAATCTGTCTTATAGAGGGAGATGCAAGGTCGGGAGTTTTGAACTCATCCCATCGCCAGTCTGTTCGTGTGAACAGCGCCAGGCATACCGTGAGGCAGAAAAAGACCTGAATCCCAAATGTGTACCAAAATGGCACAGCGTTAGGCGCCCGGCCGGACAGAGGGCTTAACACCATAAGTGCAATGATTACAAGGACTCCGATGGTTATGCCCCCAAGGGTTTTCAGGTAACGATGGGATTTTGTTCTCCAAAGCCATAACACGAAGGCGACGGTCAAAATAGCGGTCGCCACCGCGAAAAATTGATAAAGGTGTACGTACTTGCCGGGAGGATTGACCGGAGGCTGAATACCCGCTCCAAGTCCAGCCCAGTGGGGAGCAAATAAACCTGTTCCGGATTCCGAAACAAGCGTTCCGGTGATGTAGAGGAGAAATGCCATGACGGCAACGAGACTTCCGCACCGATGCAGCCACGAAACTCCGTTTTTCGATTCATTCATAATCGAGTAAACCTTTGCGATGGGACTCGCCCGCAATCAAGAGACAAACCGGCGCTGTCTATTCCCGCCTGCGCTCACTGATGACTCAGGTGTGACACCCTGTGACTGCAAACGGAAAGGGTCCTGGTCAGGGCTTGCTCATCAAGCCTAGCAGTTTAGCAACTATACCGCGCGGCAAAAAGCGTTGGGAAAAAACGCTCGCCTTGTTCGCAAAGCGCGGCACAACCAATCCCCCGCCGTGCCGGAGTTGCCTGAGCGCGTCTTCCACCACCTCTTCTGGAGGTTGAGGGCCGCCTGGAAATTTGTGCCTTCCCTTACGCGCGCCAACATTCACAAAATTGGTCCTCGTGCCTCCGGGACACAGTGTCACTACTGCCACGCGGTAGGGCCTCAACTCTTCCCGCAGCGCCATCGAGAAGCTGTTCATAAAGGCCTTTGTAGCAGCATACGCCGTGGCGTAGGGGATCGGCTGAAAAGCTGTCATTGACGAAACGTTAATAATTCCGCCTTCACGCCGATCAATCATCCCGGGCAACAATCGAAAAGTCAGTTCCATCATCGCTTCGATTTGCAGGCGCATCATGGCCGATTGCTTATCGAAAGGAAGTACCCAGAAGTTTCCCCGCGCGCCGAAACCGGCATTGTTGATGAGCAGATCGACCTCAAAACCGCGCTGGGCGACGAGCTGCGCAAGTTGTTGGCCTGCGCCGGGCTCGCTTAGATCCATTGTCAAAGATTCGGCAAGAACTTTGTGGCTGGCTCTAAGTTCGGTTGCAAGGGACTGTAACTTGTCGCTTGAGCGTGCGACTAGAAGCACGTTCTTCCCCTGCGCAGCAAGCGCGCGGGCAAAACACTCCCCGATGCCGCTTGAAGCGCCGGTAATCAGCGAGTAAAACTGAGAGCTCATACTCGCAGCCCGGTGGCAGCGCTCTGCGAATTCCTTAAGTTTCGTTTGAAAGTTTGAGCGTGCTTTCGACGATAAAGAGCCTCACGAACCGGCGCTGGATAGCGCGTGTTGAAGACGATGTCCCAGAACCCGTTGGTCAGACCGTACCCCTGTTCTATTCCTTTGGGGCTGTGATGGTAATAGTGGTGCCGCTTGATATAACGGAAGTAAGGGCTGCGGAAGTTGTAAAAATGCACGGAGTGATGCACCCACTCCTCAATCACATAGCATTGCACCACGCCTGCCAACAGGACTGGAAGCGTATAGATCGGGGCAAGAAAGCTTACCGGCGCCGCGACGAAAAACAACGGAAGCAGATCGCGAAGCTCTCCGTTGATGTGATGACCGTCAAACGGGCGCGCATGATGCTCCCAGTGGAGTGGGTCCAGGCGCTCATGCAGGAATTTGCGCCGGATCCCTTTGCCTGGAGCGAAGCGCCCGTGCAGAACAAACCGGTGGAACAGGTATTCCACGAAAGTCCAGACCGGCAGCCCGCAAGCATAGAGTATGACCGCAACCCAAGGATGAGACGAACGCAGGGCGAAAAACAGGGCAACGAGAGCGTAAACCGTGTAGAAGACTGTCATGGGGTAAAGACGGTGCCGTGAAATGCGGGTCTGCTGCTGCTTGTAAACACCAAATGGCATGTCTGAATATTCAAGCCGGCTCTCGCTTTGTTCAAGTCTTCCACTCCCGCCTGAAAGTTTTTCGCCCATCAGCAACCTCTAAATTTTCGCGCCTCCATGGCTAGATGCGCAGGCGAGTTCGCGGTTACACTTCCTTCAGCGGTGTCCCTTTCCCGCAGATGCCCAAACGATTAACTCGCCTTCTATTCTCTAAATCCTAACCCGACGAAACTCTGCCATCAATACCGATGTGCCTTGCAGCGTTCTCGTCTTTAAGAACCTTCTAGATCTCTCAGGTGTCTGCCTGAGGCGTATCTAAGAAAGGGCCCTTGGGATGGTGTTAGTGTGTGCCTAAACTGAACGGCCTTTGCCGCATGATCAAAGGGCTGGCAGCAATCTTTCGTGCTGCACTTTCCATTTGCCTTTAGCAGGGAAACCAGGCGCAGGCCGCTTTGCATGGTTTTTCGTAGAGAATCCGATACAATAAGCGTGACAAATCGACGACCCTGATATGGCGCTGTTTCAATGTGGGGACCACACGATTGCTTGCCACTTGGGGCGAAGAGAAATTG
>JAJXZM010000191.1 GCA_021780055.1 Acidobacteriota bacterium | reverse complement strand
GCCACCGTAGATTCCCATGATGGTGTTCAGGAATTTCACGGCCTCGGCGCGAGGACGCTGGAACGAGTTGCGCCCGATGATGGATCCGAAGCCGCCGCCATCGCGAATGGCGCGCGCTTCATCGAACACGGCGTCGTCCGCTGCCTTTGCGCCTCCGGAGAAGATGACGATGCGGCGCCCGTTGAAGGAACTCTGAATGACGTGGTGCACGCGTTCTGCCAGCGTGCCGATGGGCACCTTCGCGCTCTCATAAACTTTGCGGGCGGCATCCTGTTCGATATGGTCGCTGGGCAACTTCACTTTAATGACGTGAGCGCCAAGCTGCGCGGCAATCTGGGCCGCGTAGGCGACAACGTCGATGGCGGTTTCGCCGGCCTTGCTGATGTCCGTTCCGCGCGGATAAGACCATACCACAACAGCCAGACCGTGGCTCTTGGCTTCTCGCGCAAGGTCCCGCAATTGCTCGTACATGACCCGCGAAGCGGAAGAGCCCGGATAGATCGTGAATCCGATGGCCACGCAGCCCAGGCGCAGAGCGTCCTGAACGCTGCCTGTCACTGAGGATAGAGGATCTTTTTCGTCGTGCAGGGTGTCGTGGTTGTTGAGCTTGAGGATCAGAGGAATCTCTCCCGCATGGCGGCCGGCGCCCGCTTCCAGAAATCCCAATGGCGCCGCATAGGCGTTGCAGCCGGCTTCCAGCGCCAGATCGAAATGGTAATCGGGATCGTAGCCTGCGGGGTTAACGGCGAAGCTGCGCGCCGGTCCGTGTTCAAATCCCTGATCGACGGGCAGAATCACAAGTTTGCCCGTCCCTGCCAGACGGCCGCTGTTCAGCAGGCGCGCGATGTTGGTCTTGGTTCCCGGGGAATCGCTTTCATACCAGCTCAGGATTTCCCGCACGCGCTCTGTCATGCGTCCGCTTTGATTGAATGGTCCCGCAGCCGGGACCGCCTTCGTTGTTGCCATACTATGCCTCCAACTGAGTTGAACTAGTAACCTTCCAGATTACAGGCCGCTCTAATTGCGCGCAAGCGAAAACTCTGTGACGAATCCGATGCATGTGCTCCCAAGCGCGCAAGCCTCCTGGATTCAAGGAGGTTGGAGTCTGCAAGCCCGGTCGGCTGCTTCGCGTTGCCTTCCATGACCCGCGTCTTATTCGCACCATCACTGCAACTCATCCTGTGTTATATTGAGACCGCCTCAAAAGGGTCTAATTCAACTAATTGAAGGGGGAAGTCATGAGTCAGGATTCTGAAATCAGCCGCCGGGAGTTCTTGAAGTCGGGCGCGCGCACGGGCGCCGGACTGGCGGCCATGGGCGGGCTCGGTCTGGTTGGCTCGGCCGGAAAAGTGCTGGGAGCCAATGAGCGGGTACGTGTTGCGGTCTGCGGTGTCCGGGGGCGTGGATGGGACCACATCCAGGGATTTTCACATTTGCCCAATGTGGAGGTTGCGGCGATCTGCGACGTGGATGAAAATGTGGCGCGCGAGAGGATCCAGGACATGCAGCAGAAGCTGAACCTGGCCAAGCCCGAATATTATTACGATGTCCGGAAGCTTCTGGAGGACAAGTCGATCGACGCAATTTCGATTGCAACACCCGACCACTGGCATTCGCTGATTGCCATCTGGGGCTGCGAGGCTGGCAAGGATATTTACGTCGAGAAGCCCTGCTGCCACAACTGGTGGGAAGGCAAGCAGCTTGTGACGGCTGCTAACCGTTACAACCGGATTGTGCAACACGGCACGCAAAGCCGTTCGGAAAAGGGCGTGATCGACGCCATCCAGAAAATGCGTGACGGTTTGATTGGCGAAGTTTACCTGGCTCGTGGGCTTTGCTACAAATGGCGGCCCACAATCGGGCACACGCCGAATGCGCCGGTCCCGGCGGGCGTTCATTACAACCTGTGGCTGGGGCCTGCTCCCGAGCAGCCTTTTACGCGGAACCACTTCCATTACAACTGGCACTATTTCTGGAACTACGGAAGCGGCGATCTGGGCAACCAGGGTATCCATCAGCTCGACATCGCGCGCTGGGGCCTGGGCGTTAAATTCCCCAACAAGGTGACTGCGGTGGGCGGCAAATTCTTGTTCAAGGACGACCAGCTGACGCCGAACGTCCTGAATTGCACCTTCGAGTACAACATGCCGGACGGAAGCCGCAAGATGCTTGAGTTTGAAGTGCGCGGCTGGATTACCAACCACGAAGCCGGCATCGGGGAGGGAAGCGGGTCTCACGGCATTCCGGCAGCGGGACTGCATGCCCAGAACAAAAACCTGGGACCTGTGGATTCGCCGCAGAACACAATTGGCGACATCTTCTACGGATCAAAAGGTTACCTGGCCATTGACGGAGGGGCAGGCTTTAAGACCTGGCTGGGTGCCGGACATGAACCCGGCCCAAGCGGGACCGGCGGCGGCGACCACTTCCTCAATTTTATTGAGGCCGTGCGCACCCGCGACAAGGCTTCGTTGAACGCCCCGATTGAAGAGGGCTACATTTCCTCGACGTTGATCTACCTGGCCAACGCTTCGTACCGGCTGGGCAAGACCATCGAATTTGATCCCGATTCGCTGCA
>JAJXZM010000325.1 GCA_021780055.1 Acidobacteriota bacterium | reverse complement strand
AGCACAAAAACCACTTTGTCCGCAAAAGGAGGAATCCAGTCCTCCTTGAAGAAGATCTTGACCATGTCCGCCACAGATTGCAGCAGCCCGAACGGCCCTACGCGGTTCGGCCCGTAGCGGTCCTGCCACAGGGCCAGCAAGCGCCGCTCCAGCCAGATCAGGATCGCGGCCAGATTCAAAGGAACCATCAGGACGACAAAAACAACGATGATGTAGTAGAGCGTTGGATTCATGATCGTGAAAGCCTGGTCCAGGCGGGCAGCCCGGCTCCGTCAGTCTGAACCAGCCCTGCCGGAAGCCCGGCAACTCCCTGCGGCAGATCCGGGTGCACAACCACCGGAAGCTTTTGAGCTTTTCCGGCCAGGTTCAGTTCAATTTGCGCACCTTCCTGCACTTGCAGTCGCTCGGCATCGGCCGCGCTCACGGCAACGTACGGCTTGGGCGCAAGCTGCGCGACCGCGGGGGCCTGGCAGCTCAGCTCCTCAGAACCAAAAACGTGATAGAGCGGCACCAACAGCCATTCGTCAGGCCGCGACTGGAAGGGCCGCTGCGGCGCCGAGAAATACAGCCCGCTGCCGCCCTGTGGCGGTTCAATCAACCGCACGCCCGGATCGCCTCCGCGCAGCGGACCGTTAATCTCGCTCTGGAACTTGTTGACCGACTGGATGGAATTCCATCCGGGCGACCAGAAGAAGGGAGTCAGTGCGCCGGGCGCCTGCGCCGGGTACCCTTCCATGGAAAAAGCCAGCGCGGAATCCGGATCATCCGGCGGCTTCGGCTCGCTGACATTGATGTTGGCCAGCATGGCCGTCCTGCCGCTGTAACGGTGCGGAGAACGCGGCACCTTTTCATTCAGGATGCGGAACTTTGAGGAGGGCGCCGCTTCAGTAATCTTTGTCAGTGCAGGCACCGCTCCGGCCGTCGCAGAAACCAGATCATCCAGCACGTTCCAAGACCCCGCCTCGGGGCGCCCGGCCGCCTTCATAATATCAGCCAGCCAGCGCCAGCTTTCCTGGACGTCGTCCTTTGATACATAAACCTGGAAAAACCGCTGGGCGCGCCCTTCGTTGTTCACAAACGTGCCGTCGGATTCGGCAAACGTTCCGGCCGGCAGCACAAACTCCGCTTTGGCTGCCGTCGGGGTCATGAGGTGGTCAAGAACAATCATGTGCCGGACCGACTGCAACAGCTTGTCCACGGAATCGGCCGGGGCCCGGCGGTACAAATCGTTTTCCAGGATGATGACCGTGTCTGCCGAGCCATCTTCAACCGCTTTGAACGCCGCGCTCAGGTTGCCGCCGCCGAGCAAGCTAAGCCCGAGACTATTCGCTTCCGGCATGGTGAAGCAAAGGCCGGCCACCTTTCCGTCCTTCGACAGCGCCCTGGCTACGTTCGCGGCCGCCTGAATTACCGCCTCGCTATCCAACCCCGGACCGGCAACAACCAGCGGCCGCCTGGCTGCCTTGAGGGCCTGCGCAATACGCTCAGCCAGCCGGTGGTCATCGTCAGTAAGTTCGGGCGCGGCCGGCGCTTCGCTGTCAAGAGCGTGAGCCACGGCAAAGCCCAGGCGCGCAATATCGTCCGGAGCGGCGCGATAAGTCGCGGTGGCAATATCGTCCAGCCGAGTGGCGTCTGGAGTGGCAACGAACAACGGCCCCGTTTCATGCTGGATCGCCTCGCGCACCGCATGATCCAGCCACCGCGGGATCTTCATTTTGTCGGTCATTTCCATTGGCTGCTGCCTGACCGACTGCCGCAAGGCCAAAGCTATTCTCGGGGCCGTGTTGCTGACATCTTCGCCGAGGACGAGAACGGCGTCACAGTTTTCAATTTCATGAAGCGACGGCGAGCGCGCCGGGCCCTGGCGCAGAATCTCCGCCATCATGGAAACCAGATGCGAAGCGTCATCGGACATGCCAGTGAAGAAACGGTCCGGCCCCACAAGGCTGCGCAGCGCGAAGTTGGATTCGAGTGAAGCACGCGGCGACCCGATCCCGATCACCCTGTTCTTACCCTTCAGGATGTCGCCCAGTTGTTCAACCGCTTTCACCCCGGGCAGCGCCTTCAGCTTGCCGTCCTGGCGGGAAAGCGTCTGCCGCACTCGTTGCTCGCTGTTGACAAATTCGTAGCCGAAACGCCCGCGGTCGCACAGGAAATAGCCGTTCACTTCCCCGTTGTAGCGGTTGAGAATACGGCGCAGCGTTCCGTAACGCTCGCCTGCGGAAGTGCTGCATCCCAGGCCGCAGTGGACGCAAACCGAGGGAGCAAGCTGCAGGTCCCACTTGCGCGTGTAATGCTGCTTCAACGTCTTGTCGGTAAAGACGCCGGTCGGGCAGATTTCAACCAGATTGCCCGCGAATTCGCTTTCCAGTATTCCGTCTTCGTGCCGCCCGAAATAGGCGATGTTGCGCAACCCGAAAGCCTGCAGGTCCGTTCCGCCGGCGTACTCGCGGTAATAGCGGACACAGCGGTAGCACTGGATGCAGCGGTTCATTTCATGATTAAGGAGTGGACCCAGGTACTGATTGCGGAAAGTGCGTTTGGGGAAGGGCGTCCGGCGGTAGTTGTGACCGGTCATCACCGTCATGTCCTGAAGGTGGCACTCGCCGCCCTCGTCGCAAACCGGGCAATCGTGGGGATGGTTCAGCATCAACCCTTCGATCACTCCGGCCCGAAAAGCCGCGGCGTCAGGGTCCTTGACCGAGATGCGCGTGCCATCGGCAGCGGGCGTCATGCAGGACATCACAATGCGGCCCCGAGTGTCGCTCTCATCCCTGAACTGCTTGACCGCGCACTGCCGGCAGGCGCCGACAGAGCCCAGCGCCGGATGCCAGCAAAAGTACGGTAAATCAAACCCAAGCTCCAGGCAAACCTGGAGCAGGCTCTGGTCCGGGTTTACCTCATACCAATTGTCATCGACCCAGATCTTCGCCACCGCTATCTCCAAGGACACCGCTTATCATGAATATGCCGCTCAAAATCCTCGCGGAAGTATTTCAACGCGCTCTGCAAAGGTTCCACGGCTCCGGGCGCAAGCGCACAAAACGTGTTTCCGGGAGCTGCCATCCGGCAGATAAACGCCAGCCGTTCGAGGTCCGGTTCCTGTCCCTGCCCGTCCTCGATACTTTGCAGCATTTTCTCAGCCCACGAAAGTCCGCTCCAGCAAGGCGTGCACCAGCCGCAGGATTCCTGGGCAAAAAAGTGCTCCAGGTTCTTGACGAACCCGACCGGGCACGTCCGGTCATCCATCACGATCATGGTTCCCGTGCCCATGCGGCTGCCGGCCTTCTGGACTTCCGTGAAATCCATCTTC
Organism: Acidobacteriota bacterium; assembly: GCA_021780055.1. Next base: position 6,692 of record JAJXZM010000325.1, on the reverse strand, counting down.
AGGTCAAGATGTTCTTCAACCAGAAAATCCGTTGAAGCGCCGCCGGGCAGCAATCCGCGGAACTTCAAGCCTTCTTTCATTCCGCCGGCGTGCTCTTCCAGGATTTCGCGGATCGTGGTCCCCATCGGCAGTTCCCACACACCGGGGCGCTTGACTTTGCCACTCGCCCCGTAGAGCTTGGTCCCGCCATCTTCAGACTTGCTCAGGCCCTTGAACCAATCAGGACCGTTCTTGATGATGTGGTGAACATTGCAAAGCGTCTCGACGTTCTGCACGATAGTCGGCTTGCCGAAAAGCCCTGAAATCTGAGGGAAGGGCGGCTTGGTGCGCGGGTTGGCACGTTTACCTTCCAGCGCGTTCAGCAATCCGGTTTCTTCGCCGCACATATAGCGGCCGCCGCTAAGGTGCAGGTGCATTTCAAGGTTGTAACTCGAGCCCTGAATGTTCTTGCCCAGATAATTGTGCTCGTAGGCTTCGGCCAGGGCCTTTCGCAGGCGCTCTGCCGAAAGGTAATACTCGCCGCGCAGGAAGATGTAAGCAACATCCGCCTCAATGGCATAGGCCGCGCAGATCATGCCTTCGATCAGCTGGTGCGGAGTTTCTTCCATCAACAGCCGGTCTTTAAAAGTGCCGGGCTCCATTTCATCGGCGTTGCAGCAAAGGTATTTTGGATGCGGAGCATTGGCTCCCCTGGGAACAAAGCTCCATTTCAGCCCGGTGGGAAAGCCGGCGCCGCCGCGGCCTCGCAGACCCGACTGCTTAATGACCTCAACGACGTCGTTCGGCGCCATCTTCAGAGCTTTGCGCGCGCCTTGATATCCACCCGCCAGCTCGTACCTCTTAATATCAAGGGCCGAGTGGTCGGCTTGAACATCCTTTGTGAGAACTTTCTCCATATCGGTTCTACTTGTACCGCTCGAGTATGCTGTCGATCTTTTCCGTATCCAGGTCGCGGTGGAGGTCTTCGTCCACCAGCATGGCCGGAGCGTGGTCGCAGGTGCCCAGGCACACAATGGGAAGCAACGTAAACCGCCCATCCGGCGTGGTCTCACCCATCTTGACGCCCAGACGGCTCATCAGATGGTCGCGCAGCCGGTCATAGCCCATCATCCAGCAACTGATGCTGTCGCAAACCATGATCACGTGCCTGCCGACGGGCTTGCGGAAAATCAGGTTATAAAACGTGGCCACGCCGTCCAGTTCGCTGACCGGGACTTCGAGCAATTCTGAAATGTCCTTGAGCGCCTCATCGGAGACCCATCCACGGTGCTTCTGGACGATCTTCATGGCATCAATGGTAAGGGCGCGCTTGTCGGGATAGTGTTCGAATTCCGCTTCGATCTCCCGTCGCTCCTCAGCACTTAACACGCTTTTCAAGCTCCTTATCGGTCAATGTCCGCAAGGACAAAGTCAATGCTCCCCAGAATGGCAAGCAAGTCCGAAACCAGCAGTCCCCTGCACTGCAGAGGAAGCGTCTGCATATGCGCAAACGAAGGAGCTCGGATGCGGGTCCGGTAAGAATAGGTGCTGCCATCACTGGTCAGGTAATAGCCGTTGTTCCCTTTGGGGGCCTCAATGGCTCCCAGCGCCTCTCCGGGGGGAACAACGGGACCCCAGCTTACGCCCAGGAAATGCGTAATCAGGGTTTCAATATCGTGCATGGTCTGGTCTTTGCGCGGCGGAACAGCCAGCGGATGGTCCGATTTGTACGGCCCGGCCGGCATGTTGTTCACACACTGCTCGATGATCCGGAGGCTCTGGCGCATTTCCTCAACGTGAATCACAGCGCGGTCATAGCAGTCGCCGTGCGTCGCCGTCGGAATATCAAACTCGAAATTCTCATAACCGGAATAGGGCTGCTTCTTCCGGAAATCCCATTCCATGCCGGCGGCGCGGAGCATGGGACCGGTCACACCCCATTCAATGGCCTGTTCCACCGTCATGACGCCCACGCCCTGCGTTCTTGCCTTGAAAATCCGGTTCTTCATCACCGTCCGGTCGTATTCATTCAGACGCGGAGGCATGTATTTCAGGAAGTCGCGGAACATCCCTTCCCAGCCGTCGGGCAGGTCCAGCGAAGTGCCGCCAATGCGGAACCAGACGGGGTGCATGCGAGCGCCGCAAACCGCTTCCACAATGTCAAAGATCCGTTCGCGGTCGTTAAAGCAGTAGAACACGGGCGACATCTGGCCCACGTCCTGCGCAAAGGTCCCGTACCACACCAGGTGGCTGGCAATGCGGAACAGTTCCGACATCATCACGCGGATCATCTGCCCGCGCGGGGGAACTTCAATTCCAGCTAGCTTCTCAAAGGCCGTCAGGTACGCAAGTTCATTGACGACTCCGGCCAGATAATCAATGCGGTCGGTATAGGGAATAAAGGTGTGCCAGGTCTGGCGCTCACCCATCTTCTCGGCGCCACGGTGATGGAACCCGATCTCCGGAACGCAATCGACAATCGATTCTCCATCAAGCTGCACCACAACTCGAAGAACGCCGTGGGTGCCGGGGTGCTGCGGTCCAACGTTCAGGAAAATGAAGTCGGTCCCGTCCTCGCTGCGCTTCATGCCCCATTCTTCCGGCCGGAACCGCAGTGCTTCCTGCTCTGCGTCCACTTTTTCCTGGTTCTGGCTGTAAGGGCCCATTTCTGTTGCGCGGGCAGGATGGTCTTTGCGAAGCGGATGTCCCACCCAGGTTTTCGGCATCAGGATGCGCGCCAGGAACGGGTGTCCGTCAAACTTGATGCCGAACATGTCCCAGACTTCCCGCTCGTACCAGTTGGCCGCAGGCCACACATCGGTAATGGTAGGCAGGCTGAGGGAATCTTCCTTTAGAGGGACTTTGATGCGGATGTATTCGTTTCGTTCGAAAGATAGCAGGTGGTAGATAACCGTAAAATCGCTTGCAGGCATCCCTTCGCGGTGCTGACGAACACGGTCATCGGTGGCCGTGATGTCATAGAGCATCCGGTAAGGTTTGGCGACTTCGTTCTTGAGATACTGAACGACCTCATGGACCTTTTCTCTGGACGTCCAGAAGGTCGGCACCTTGTCGTGGACAGCCTGCGGAGCAATCGATGCTTCGCCCAGTTTCTGCTGAAGCTCCTGAAGAATGGTTGCGTTAGCGATCATAGAGTGCGTTGCTTAGATTTCGTTTGGCGGACGCAGTCGAGTTGCTTTCTGCCTCTCACTCCGCTTCATATCGCGCCGGGAAGTTGCCGGAGCACGCTCAACGCCCTGCGGCCCTACCACCCAGCTCAACGGGCGCCGTTCCGTGCCCACAAGCTTGCTCAATAAAGTTACACCTTCCAGAAAAGCGTCCGGACGAGGAGGACATCCCGGAACATACACGTCCACGGGAAGAATCTTGTCCACGCCTTGAACGACACTATAAATGTCATACATGCCGCCCGAGTTGGAGCAAGAACCCATCGAAATGACCCATCGCGGCTCCATCATCTGCTCGTACAGGCGCTGAATAATCGGGGCCATCTTGATGAAAGGAGTTCCCGCAATCACCATCAGGTCAGCCTCTCGCGGCGTTCCACGGATCACTTCCGCTCCGAAGCGCGAGATATCGTAGCGACTGGTGATGCTGGTGGCCATCTCAACGAAGCAGCAGGAAAGGCCAAAAGCGAAGGGCCAGATGGAATTCTTGCGTCCCCAGGCAACAAGGTCCTGAAGGCGAGTCAGAATCAAACTCTTGCGGGCATGCTCTTCAAAGGGGTCCGGAGCCGAATTCGTCAACGGCATTGTCAGTTGCGGCTTGGTGATCGACCACTTCATAAGGCTGACTCCGAACAGATCCTAACGCGTCTTGCGACGGGTCTTGGGTCCCCAATCCAGGGCGCCCAGCTTCCACAGGTAAGCAAGTGTGGCAACCAGGATGACAGTGAAGAACAGAATTTCCAGGTAACCGGCCCATCCCACTTCACGCGCGGCAACCGCCCAGGAAACAATGAAGACTGCTTCCAGATCAAACACGACAAAGAACATTGCAATCAAATAAAACTTGATGGAGAAGCGGACTTCCGCAGAACCTTCGGAAACGATCCCGGCTTCATAGGGAGATCCCGTTGCGTGCTCACTGTGGCGCTGGCCGAGCACATGGGACAAGGCAATCATTCCGGCAGGAACCAGAAGGACAACAAAGAAGAAAATTACGAAAGGCCAGAGCACCATTCCGACTTAAATTCTCCGTCCTGCTTAAACTTCCTTTAAAGCGCTCCTGAAAACTCACCCTCAGGAATTCGACTATTCAGGTCCTCTCGTACTTTTCATTGAGGCCGTATCCGGCAAGCACGAGACAGGAAAGGTAACCGGTGTTCCCGCAACCGCGAACCGTTTCGCTGCCCGGTGGAGTTATCTGCCCGGCGGCACACAATTGCTCCACTGCTGCCCCGGGCATCATTGAACACTGTTATGATGGCCCTGATAAATCCTACCGGCATAATCGAACCGGCGATTATAACACACTAAATTTCATTTTGTGTGAACTAAAAATCTTCGGTGAATCAGAAACGCCCTGCTCACGGCTCAGCGAGGCTTGCCGGGGGGCGTCCGGCGGCATTGTCTTGCTGCATATCGGTGCGAGGAAAGCGCAGGAAAGATTAAATATCCAGGGCTTGCTTGGCAGCCGCCCTTCCGGTGCGGATACAATCCGAAATCCCAATGCCGGAATAGGCGTTTCCGGCCAGGTACAGCCGTGGATATTTCTCCACCAAGCCCGTTATTCGCATGACGCGGTCCCGATGCCCCACGTTATATTGCGCCATCGCGGAGGGCCAGCGAGAGACGAGAGAAAACATGGGCAGCTTGTCCAGTCCCAGGATGTTTCGCAACTCGCGCCGAACCAGTAAAAGGATTTCATTATTGGTGAGTTCCATGACCTCCGGATCGCGCGTTCCCCCAAGGAAGCAACGTAGCAGAGCTTTGCCCGGCGGGGCCCGGTGCGGGAATTTATTGTGCACAAAGGTACAGGCAAGAAGACGGCAACTCTCCCTGGCGGGAACCAGGAAGCCAAATCCGGCAGGCAGACCCGCCGCTACTGCTTCGTCATAACCCAGATTGACGGTAATCGCTGAACTGTACGGGATCTCGCGAAAAGCATCCTTGGAGCTTTCATTAAGAAATGAGAAAAACGGCGCGCAAGCATGAACGGGCAGGGCAAGGATGATCGCATCGGCATCATGAGTCTGATTGCCTTCGCAACGAATCCTGTAAGGGCTTTTCCAATGGTGGTCAGCCCGCTCAATGGATACCACACGCTGACCAAGGTGAGTCCTGGCCGGTTCCAGGTGCGTCTCCAGTGCCTTGATCAATTCTCCAAGCCCGTCCTTCAAGGTGACAAAAAGCGAGTTGATGGTCGTGTCCGCGCTCTCTCCCTTCTTTACAGCTTTCTTCGTCCGTCGCCTCGCCGCCAGCGCGCCGCGGACAAGGCTGCCGTGCTGGTTTTCCATTTCGCGGAACCGCGGCAGGACAGACTCTAAACTCAGCGACTTGGCGTCTCCTCCATAAACTCCCGCCAGCAAAGGATCCACGATATTCTCCAGCATCGCCTTCCCAAAATGCCTGCGAACGAAGGTCCCGATGGATTCATCGGTGTCCCGGGCCTTGGTGGGCGTAACAAACCACTCTGTGGCAACCATCAACTTACTGGACAGGGGGAGCAAAGTAGAGTTCAGGACCGGGAAAAGGCGCGTCGGGGCAAGCAGCATCAGTCCTTCCGGAATTGGCACCAGATGCCCGTTGTAGAGGATGTAGGTCTGCCGCCCCTCGTCGTTTGAACCGATCAGAGAATCTCCAAGCCCCAATTCGCGACAAAGCGCCGCGGCCTCGGGCTTTTCCGAAATGAAACTGTCCGGACCGCCTTCAAGGACAAACCCCTCGATGTGATCGGTGCTCACAACGCCGCCCAGTCGGCTGTCTGCCTCAATTAAAAATTCCGATATAGGAGCGCCGCGCTGCCGTGCCTTGGCAAGTTCATAGGCAGCAGTCAAGCCCGAGATACCACCGCCCACCACGGCAATGCGACGAAGCGACCCATCATTAGTAATCATGATGACCTACCCGCGGCGACACTCATTCGACTTGAAATAATGGACGCCAGACATCGGATGAAAAGTGGACTCGCATTCAGCGATTCCGACCTCACCACATGCACGCCCTTCTTTTGACCGTATTCGCGGAAAGCGATATCGATATCGTAAAGAACTTCAACATGGTCGGCCACAAAACCAACAGGCGCCAGCACAATCCGCCGGCAACCTTGCTCTGCAAATTCGTCAATCAAGGATTCCACCGTGGGCCCCACCCAAGGTTCCGGCGTCATGCCCCGGCTTTGAAAAGCCAATCTGTATTCCTTTAAACCCATCGATTGCGCCAGCATCTGCGCCGTCTCACGAACCTGTTTTTCGTAAGGGTCTCCCTCGGTGATAGTCCTTACAGGAACACTGTGGGCGGTGAAAACCACAGGTACTGGCTCGCCGGTTTCCGCTTCGGCTTCGGCAAGAGCGGATGAAACCTTCTCCCTGAAAGCGGCAATCAGGTCAGCATGGTCGTGCCAGCTTTCTACAAATTCCACCTCGAGGCCCGGTGCAATCTTATCAACAGCCTTTGAAAAGTGATCCCGATACAGTTGAATACTGGTGCGCGAATTCTGCGGAGCCAGGCAGATGGCCACAACCCGGCCCG
>JAJXZM010000353.1 GCA_021780055.1 Acidobacteriota bacterium | reverse complement strand
AATCCCCACGCTGGCCGTGCCGCGCAGTTCGTGCTCCTCGATGAGAATCGGCTCCTCGAAACAGGATTCCAGGCGCAACACAATCTCTTCCACCCCTTCACGTGCACGTACTTCGGGGAGCAGCACAGCGAACTCGTCTCCACCCAGCCGCGCCAGTGTGTCACTGGCGCGCAACTGATATTTCATACGCTTGGCCACTTCCTGCAGGTAACGATCGCCCACCATGTGCCCATAAGCGTCGTTCACGTTTTTGAAGTCATCCAAGTCGATATAAATCAAGCCGAAGACGCCCGCCGATTGGCGCGCGGTCTCAATCATCGCCTTCAGTCTCTTCTCCAGGACAAATCGATTCTGCACATCGGTGAGCAGGTCGAACTCAGAGCGGTACACGAGATCGGCGAAGAGCCGCGAAGTCTCGATGGCCAGCGTAGCCAGTGAGGCTGCCATAGCCAGAGCTTCCTGCTCCGCGGGGCTGGGCCACGTGCGCGCATCGAATGCCGCAAACAACGAACCCAGCGACACCCCGGATCGCGAGGGAATTGGGAATTCGATAGTACGCAGGGACGAGGCAGAAAGCTTGGCTGGCCGATTCCCCAACGTTGCGCCTTCCGCAACCTGACACCAGCAAGCAGCTCCGTTCAACCGCACCGAAGCCAGCTCGGTAATTTTCTCCAGAATCCCCGCCAAAGGCTTGGATTGATTGATCTCCTCTAAAATGCGTGCCCGTCGTTGCTCCACGTACGCCAAAGAGGCGATCTTGCGCCGGTTCTTGCGCTCCAGATACCATCCACGCGCACCCAGCACAAGCACCAGCAGAAGCAGGACCGACAAGGGCACAACTAAGCTATGGCCCTGCGGAAATCCGGTGACAGAGATCACCGCAACATCGCTGGCGGTGGGCAGCAGAATCCCATTGTGTGAATCAGTCCAGGGAGCCAGTGGCGTTGCTCTCGCATTCAGGGTGCACACAAGAACAGCGACAGCCGCGGCGCTCATTCGTTTCGTCAACTCTATCTACGCCCCCTTCCGCGTTTTGGCCGCTCTTTTAGGCAAATCTCCCCTTTCTATTGTCCTCGCAAGTTTCACAGCCAACTGGAATGGAAAATACGACGAGGACAAGCAACACTGGGGGAACACTTGACTACCTATGTTAACCGGATCGGAATTATTGGAAATAGCACTTTGGTGTCTCAGACTGAAGCGTTGGTGCCTGTGCATCCGGCTTATCGACTTTGATGACAACGATATCCGGAGCCGGCAAAAACGGCCGAATCCGTCGACAGTCTGATAAGCGCAGCGTCGAAGCCTCCCCCTCCCCGATCCAAACCGAAGAGATCCGCCGCTGGAGCAGGGACTACACTGGAGTGAGCCTGAGCCGGGTCAATACCTGGCCTTTGAATCGTCAGGCTGCCTGCGCTCCGGGGAGCAATTCAATGTCGAACGAAAGTAGAATAGCCTCTGCCAATGTGCCGATCGCAACAGACAAACCTTCAACAGACCACCCACTGAGCGCGCCCGCCCGCCGCATTCGCGTGATTGGCGTTCCTCTCGACCTCGGGGCCAGCCGCCGCGGAGTCGACATGGGCCCTTCGGCGGTTCGCGTCGCCGGCCTTGCAGCCCGCCTTGAAGCCCTCGGTCATCAGGTGACAGACGGCGGTAACATCCGTGTCGAGATTGCGGAAACCCAGAAGCCTGGCAACAAGAACGCGCATTACCTGAAAGAGATTGCCGCCACCTGCGCGCGCACCGGCGAAGCCGTCCTGAACGCGCTGGAACAGGGGATGACTCCGCTGATCCTGGGCGGCGACCACTCCGTCGCGGCCGGCTCGGTCGCCGGCGCTGCCGAGTTTTATCGCCGCCAGGGGCAGAAAATCGGTCTTCTCTGGATCGACGCTCACTCCGACATCAATACGCCAGAAACCTCGCCCTCGGGCAACGTCCACGGCATGCCGCTGGCTGCCCTGCTTGGCCTGGGACCCGAACCGCTGGGCAACCTCTTTGGCTATGCACCCAAGATCGCTCCTGAAAACGCCGTCCTCATCGGCGTCCGCGATGTCGATCTGTCCGAGCGCGAAAACCTGCGCCGCGCCGGCATCAGCCGCGTCTACACCATGCGCGATATCGACGAGCGCGGTATGAGAACCGTGATGGAAGAGGCGCTCAAAGCCGTTGGAAACGGCACGGCGGGCTATCACGTCTCCGTTGACATGGACTGGATCGATCCTGAAGAAGCGCCCGGCGTCGGCACGCCCGTGCGCGGCGGCGCCACCTATCGCGAGGCCCACCTCGCCATGGAGATCGTCGCCGACGACGGCCGCCTCATCAGCTTCGAGGTCGTCGAGGTCAACCCCGTCATCGACGAGCACAACCGCACCGCCGATCTCGCCGTCGAACTCGCCTGCTCGGCATTCGGGAAGAAGATCCTCTGAGCGGTCTTACACTGGTAGAGACCGTTTTCGCGGAAAACACGTCATCAATCGAGACAAATGGCAAAAAAACTTCGCGTAGGCATACTTTTTGGCGGCCGCAGCGGCGAACATGAGGTTTCGCTGCTCTCGGCCGCTTCGGTTCTCAAAGCCAT
>JAJXZM010000398.1 GCA_021780055.1 Acidobacteriota bacterium | reverse complement strand
TACCTGTAGGACTGAAGCAACCGAGGTTGTGAGATGCGACGTGGCCGCAAATGGGGGAAGCTTCGGAGGAATTCTTAATTTGCCAAGGGGGGAAGACGCGAATGGGAAGTGAGACTGTAAACAAGCTGGCGCATTACACGGCTTACAGGGCGGCGGGGCCGATCTCAGTGGACGGCAAGCTGGATGAGCCTTCGTGGGCGATGGCGCCTCGCTCAAGCACTTTTGTGGATATTGTGACGGGTGAGCCGGGATGGTTTGATACGCGGGTTTCGATCCTGTGGGATGACGAGAACCTCTATTTCGGCTTCAGGGCCGAAGAGCCGGACGTGTGGGCCACGCTGACCGAGCGCGACTCCAGGATTTACGAAGACAACGACATGGAAGTCTTCATCGCCGGGAAGGACGCCTATTACGAGTTTGAAATCAACGCGAACAATACGATTTACGAGGTTTTCTGGATCTGGAAAGACCAGATGAAACCGGGCGGTATATTTCACGGCAAGCCGGATTGGGACCCCACCAAACACAAGATCATGGAAATTGAAGGCATTGGCGGGAACATTCATCCGCGCGGTTGGCGCTTCGGTTATCTCGATTGGGACTATCCCGGCCTTAAGCATGCCGTCCACGTGGATGGAACGCTCAACAAGCGCGACGACGTTGACAAGGGCTGGACGGTGGAACTCGCTTTCCCCTGGAAAGGGCTTGGACTGCTTGCCGACGGCCGCTCCCTGCCACCGAAGGACGGTGACATCTGGCGCATAGACTGTTCGCGCTTCCAGCAAGTGAATAAGAAGGGCGAACAGTTGCCCGTCAGCCCGGGCTGGACGTGGAACAAGCACGGCTTTTACGATTCGCACATCCCGGAAGTTTTCACCTACGTTCACTTCTCAGAAAAAATGGTGAAGGAAGGGTTGAAGTAGCGGGGAAATCCTGTAATGAGAGCAGACCCTGCGCTTCCCAGAAATAAGATGTGCAACCTATAGTGAAGGGCTGGCGCCGACGCTGATCACGCTATAGGACGCAGAGCCGCACCCTGCGCCAGCCTCGCTTTAGTCCTATGACACCTCGTGCGGTTCTGGCTTGAGCGCGGCGGCGACGAGCGGCCAGCCCTCAGCGATGCTAGCGACGGTAGGCTTCCAGCCGGCCGCTTTCTTAAACTTGGCATTGGAAACCCGTTGCGAGCGCGAAAGGTATCTCCACGTGTCTCCGAATGTGGCCTTGCCCAGTACTCCCGGGAACCGGAAAGGATTGGGCACGTGGACAGCATCGGCGAGCGCGCTCAGATAGTTCTTGAAGCTGACGGGATTTTCGTCCGTCACATTGTAGATTCCGGAGGGCAGGTTGAGTGATGCGAGAACTGCAGTGCCCGTATCCGGAATGTAGATGGAACTGACAAAATGCGAGCCCGGCCCAGGCTGAACCAACAGTCGGCGCCGCACCATGCTGATCATGTCCACCGTCAAGCTCGACTCGACGCCGTAAAAGCCTCCAAACCGGAGAACGATTCCGCGCCCCCCCGCTTGCGAGAACCGCGCCGCCTCCTTCTCACCGTCCAGCGCAGAACTCAGGATTTCGCTTTCGCCGTCATCGGTGGGGCTGTCTTCTGTGATCCATTGCGACCCGGCATCGGCATAGACGAAAGTTATCGATTCATGCACGTAGACCTTTGCACCTTCAGCAATGCCCGCGTCCACCAGGATACGGGCGCCTTCCGTACGCAGCAGGTTGGTTTCCCCCCACGCGCTTTTGTCGTGCATTTTTCGGGTCGGCGGGATCTTGGTGGTCAATCGCAAAATGGCCTCACACCCTGCAATGGCTTGCCGCACCTCTTTCGGGTCGTAGAGGTCCACAGAGACCGATTCCGCGCCGAGATTGCGAACCACTTCCGCTTTTTCCTGGGTCCGGGCCGTTGCGCGGATCTGGTGGCCGGCCCCGATCAGCGCTTTCAGACTGACGAGTCCAAGAACACCCGTTCCACCGGCAACGAAGATTTTCATGAGGGCCTCCAGTCAGTTGGTTTTCGACGTGCCGTACGATTACTTCTTGGGGTGGCCGGTTTCGCAACCCGCATGAGGTTCGGACTCCCCTGATTTCAATGGTACGAGGTGCAAATACTTAAGACAAGAGCCTTGCAAACTTGTTCTCTTGAACTGCGGCATAGTCCACAGGACCGATCTTTGTGGGCACTCCACTTCACGGGCATCAGGGAAGAGATTCCGCACGCCCGGCCTGCTGCATCTCAGGAGCCGGCGCAGCCTTGGGGGTGAGGAGGTAGCCGAGAAGAACGCCGTATACCAGGTTGGAAATCCCGATTTCAAATCCGTGAGTAAGGCGGACGTATCCGGGCAGGTAAGGATTGGGCAGAAGCAGAGGGGCGAGGCCGGCCAGGATAGGAAACGAAAGGCCCAGCGCGATGGCTGCCTTCCCGCGTTCACCTTTCATTCCGCTCGCAACCGCCAGTCCGGCGGCGACATACACCAGGCCGCGGAAAATCTCCATCCCCAGTACACTTACCGGCGCCGGTAAATTGAAGGCGGCGTAAAAGTCTTTAACGAAGGGGAAGGCCAATATTCCGGCGATA
>JAJXZM010000142.1 GCA_021780055.1 Acidobacteriota bacterium | reverse complement strand
CCAGCGAATTTTTCTGAAGTGAAGGGAAAGAGGGATTTGAAAAGGAATACCGTCGGCTGTCTGTTGGTGACATTCTTGTTGGGGCTCGTTACCTGGTCGTCGAACCGTGCTCAAGCGCGGCCCGAGGTTCGTCTTCCTGACGCGGGTCTCCCTAATAAGCAGGTTTTTTCGTATGCTCAGCTCCCTCTCAGCTTTGAGGTTAACAAGGGCCAGGTTGACCCACAGGTCAGGTATTTGGCTCGGGGGCGCGGGTTTACTCTTTTCCTTACCAGGACAGATGCCATCCTCAGACTCAATAAGTCAGAGACGCGTGATCATCCCACCGGAGTCGTCGCGACGGCCTCAAATCGTGACCCAGCGGGCACAAATTTATTCCGATCGGGGATGGAAAGTGCCTCATTCTTTTCATCGCCGGCTATTGCCGGTAGCTATAACGAAAGAGCTTCCCAACCTGCCTTACGGGCCACGTCCGATGTGATTGATCTGAAGCTGCTGGGTGCAAATCAGGTAGCGAAGATTACTCCTTTAGGCATGCTCCCCGGCCGAACCAGTTATTTCCTGGGAAATAATCCTCGCCACTGGCATACGAATATCCCCAACTATGGCCGTGTGCGCTATCACGAGATCTACCGCGGAATTGACCTCGATTATTACGGACGGCAGGGGCAATTAGAGAGCGATTTTATTGTGTCTGCGGGCGCTGACCCGGGGGCGATCAGCTTTGGTCTGAAAGGCGCCGAAAGTGTACACCTGAATGCCGCAGGAGACCTGGTGCTAAAGGTCGGCGGTGGCGAGGTTTCCCTTCGACGTCCCCGTGCTTACCAAGGTTCTGGAAGCGGCCAAAAGGATGTAGCAGTTCACTACGTTCTCAGGGCAGGAGACCGGGTTGGCTTTGCCTTTGGCCCTTATGATCACCACCAGGAACTTGTGATTGATCCAGTGCTGACATATTCGACGTATCTGGGAGGCAGCGGCGGAGACGTCGGATATGGAATCGCCTTGGATTCGTCAGGTGACGCTTACGTTACCGGGACTACAGCCTCGCTGGACTTCCCCACGACGGGCGGGCAGACAACATTGGGAGGCGGCAGGGATATCTTCGTAACAAAGCTTAATCCTTCGGGAACAGCTTTTATTTACTCTGTTTTTCTTGGAGGTGGCAACCTCGATAGGGCAACTGGCATTGCGGTTGACTCCTCGGGTGATGCTTACTTGTCCGGTTACACGACATCAACCGACTTCCCGACCACCTCTGGCGCCTTCCAGGTGACGAATGCCGGAAACACCGATGCATTTCTGACCAAGCTTGATCCGACAGGTACTTCGCTGGTTTATTCCACCTATCTGGGCGGAACTGGAATCGATTATGGACGGGCAGTTGCTGTAGATGCTTCGGGTGATGCCTTCATTACGGGGTCGACCCAGTCTATAGACTTTCCCAAAGCGAACGCCCTGCAGGTGGGGCTTGATGGCGGAGCCGATGCGTTTGTCGCGGAATTTGACCCGAACGGTGCAGCCCTGCTTTACTCGACTTACCTCGGGGGGAGCGGTGCTGATGAAGGGCTTGCCATTGCACTTGATGGCTCGGGTAACCCGTACATTGCCGGATATACTTTTTCGTCCAATTTCCCGACTCAGAATGCCTTCCAATCAACGCTGTCCGGAGCGTCCGACGCGTTCGTTGCGGAAATCAATCCTGGAACTTCCTCGCTAGTGTTTTCAACTTATCTTGGAGGGAGCGGGTCGGATAGCGCTCAATCTATCGCACTTGATTCGGTTGGCAGCATCTACCTGGCTGGCAGTACTAGTTCGAATAATTTCCCTGGGACAACGGCGACGGGGCAGACTGCCTATAAGGGCCAGGGAGACTCATTCATCGCTAAACTATCGCCTGGCGCGACGCAAATTGTATACGCAACATACCTGGGCGGTAGTGGCTTGGACCAGGCAAATGGAATTGCCCTCGACTCGACTGGAGAGGCTTTCGTTACGGGTTTTACACAGTCCAGTGATTTTCTTCTGGCGGATGCCTTGCAACAGGTACTGGGGATTACGGGGGCCGGATCGTGCGGTTCGACTCCCTGCTCAGACGCCTTTGTTGCCAAACTTGGAGCTTCCGGAAATCTGGTCTACTCTACGTTTCTTGGTGGAAGTGCTATTGATGTAGGACAAGCCATCGCGGTTGATTCGTCGGGAGCTGCATACTTGACTGGAAGCACGGCTTCAGCGAACTTCCCTGTTATAGCCGGGGCTCCCCAATCAAGCTACGCTGGTACGAACTCAAGCACGAATGCGTTTGTTTCCAAAGTTGAACCTCAGGATGCACCGGCTGTGGCCCTCAGCCCCCAGAGCCTCAACTTTGGCAACCAGACACTCAATAATACGAGCAATCCTCAGACCATTACACTGGTTAACGCCGGAAGTTCCCCGCTGGGAATCACGAGCATTACTGCGAGTGGCCAATTCAGCCAAACCAATAATTGTGGAACAGTCGTTCCTGCTGGCGGGGGAGCCTGCACCATTCAAGTAACATTTACACCTACCCAGACAGGATCTGTTACCGATCAGATTGCGATCACGGATGATGCCCAGAATAGTCCCCAAACTGTTACCGTCACCGGAACCGGAGTGACTTCGGCGGGCACGCTCACGATGACGCCTGGCAGCCTTTCGTTTGCTGCCTTGACGGTCGGGCAGACGAGTCCTCCGCAAACGGTTCAGTTAGTCAATTCCGGTACCACTGCTATAAACATCAGCAGCATCGATGTGACCGGAGACTTTGCCGAAACCAATACCTGCGGAACTCTCCCTGCTGTGCTTAATGTGGGCGCAGCATGCAGCGTCAGCATTACTTTTACGCCGACGGCTACGGGTGGTCGATCGGGGGCGCTAACTGTTAAGGATGATGCTACCAACGTCCCGCAATCTGTGGCGCTCTCCGGAACCGGGAATGCCGTCTTTTCTCTATCGGTGAACGCAAGGTCGGCTGTGCTTCTCATCGGAACGCAATCGACAACGTTCACTATCACGGCTTCGGCCCCGAGCACATTTCAGGGGACGATAGGTCTTTCTTGCAGTACCGGTACGTGCGGTTTCAATCCTGCTTCGATCACGGCGGGCCAATCCAGTGTCGTGACGGTCAGTGGCTTGTCTGCAAGCTCAGCCAATCCATTCGATTTCTCGATAAAAGGAAGTAGCGGTACTCAGTCAACAAGTGTTCCGCTGACGATATTCTTCCAGGATTTCTCGCTTTCGCAGACCCTGCCATCGCCGCCGCTTCAAACGGTTACGGCTGGAAATTCAACTACTTACACGGTTACAGTGACTCCACTGAACGGGTTCAATCAGGTTGTGCTTTTGGGCTGCAAGAACCTGCCGCAGGGGTCAGATGCAACGGCACAAAAACCCGACACAACCTGCACATTCTCCCCGCCCGGTTTAACCCTGGACGGAACAAATCCTTCCACGGCAACGCTGACGATCAGCACGACTGCCTCAAAGAGTGCTCACGTGCTGCCGCAGCCTCCGGGAGGGTCGCCTCCATGGGGTTCCTGGAAGTTCAAGTGGTGGGTCCTGCTGGCGGCGCTTTGGATAATTTCCGCGGCTTCTTTTGTTGTAACGGGACGACGGTTGCTGGGTGCAAAGCCGGTACGGCTTCGCGCAAGCCTTGCCATTCTTGTGCTAGCCGCCTCGTTGAGTGCTTTGGCAACAGCGTGTAACAGCACATATTATGGCCCCCAGACCACTCCTGTGGCGACAGGAACTCCCGCGGGCACTTACACCGTTACCATTGTGGGTACTCTGGGAAGCAATAACAGTATTCAACGAGCGACGACTGTCAACCTGGCAGTTTCGCCTTAACGGGATCAAGGGGAACGGCGATTACAGCGGGAAAGCCGTGAGTTTGGTGAAAAAGACTTTGGAACCACAAGGGGAGTAATTCAAGCATGTCCAAGGAGTACAGTGTGAAAGTCAAATATTCTACTGTGGCCCGTAAGGAACCGATTCGGACGCAATCGAGGTTCGAACGTGGGCGTATTCTGGTTGCCGCGGGCCTTTTGGGCCTGACACTCATCAGCTTCGGCCTGGTTCTGAACGCTGCCCAAAGATCTCCCCTTCGCGACACCCATGCCATTAAGACCTGGAACGACCGCCTGGCTTTGCTGCCTCTCAGTTTTGAGGCGAATCGCGGACAGACGGATTCACGCGTAAAGTATCTGGCTCGTGGACAGAACTACACTCTGTTTCTGACAGATCACGACGCAGTTTTGTCCCTGCGGACCACCACGCCTGGGGTGGAAGGGACCCCGGCGGTAACCTCGGCCGTGCTGCGGCTCAGGCTGCTTGGATCGTCAGGGGCGGTACAGGTCGCTGGAAGGTCCGAACTCAGCGGGAAGAGCAACTATTTCCTCGGCAATGATCCTCGCAAGTGGCACACCGATATTCCCAACTACGCGCGAGTCCAATACAGCCAGATCTATCCAGGGATCGATCTTGTTTACTACGGCCGCCAGGGACAACTTGAAAATGATTTCGTCCTTTCTCCGGGTGCTGATGCTAATTTCATTCGAATCGGTGTGAATGGTGTGAATGGATTGCGCCTGGACCCCTCCGGGAACCTGGTGCTGAAAGCCAGCGGCGGTGATGTCCTTCTCAAGCGGCCAGTGGCCTATCAGGGGCAGGGCTTGCAGCGGAAATCTGTGGCGGTTCATTACGTGCTGCAAGATGGGAACCGGGTTAGCTTTGGCCTTGGGCCCTACGATCACGGCCAGAAACTTGTAATTGACCCGGTGCTTTCCTATTCAACCTACTTCGGAGGGAGCGGCGGCGACATTGGTTATGGCATCGCTGTAGATGCCTCAGGAAAAGCATACGTCACTGGGATTTCGAACTCTGCGAATTTCCCGACCTCGACAGGCTCGCAAAGCGGAAGCTATGGCGGCAGCGGCGACGTGTTTGTCGCTAAGATAGACCCTGCCGGTACAGCAGTAGCTTCATCTACACCCCAGAAAGTTTACTCTACCTATTTGGGCGGAAGCGGGACTGATTCCGGCAATGCAATTACTGTAAATGCTGGTGGAGATGCCTTTGTGACTGGCAGCACCACTTCTTCGACTTTTCCAACCACTTCCGGAGCGTATCAAACCACGTATGGCGGCAGCGGGGATGCATTTGTCACTCAACTGAACAGCACGGGATCTAGCCTTGTGTATTCGACTTTCCTCGGTGGAAGCGGGGCCGACGCTGGATTTGGTATTGCGGTGGATTCTTCAAGCAACGCCTATGTTACAGGTTCCACACAATCGCCGAATTTCCCGACTGCCACCCCTGCGCAATCCCTTAACGCCGGTTCCACGGACGCATTTGTTGCCAAGCTGGACTTTACGGGCGCGACCCTTCTTTACTCTACCTATCTCGGTGGAACAAAGGCGGATGTTGGGCAGAGTATCAAGGTGGATGCATCCGGCAACGCTTATGTCGCGGGCTACACCTTTTCTTCTGATTTTCCTGTTCAGGCCCCCATTCAAGGTGTGAATGCAGGAACAGTCAATGCCTTTGTAACGGAGTTGAACTCAGCAGGTTCGGCTTTTACATTTTCGACCTATTTAGGCGGCAGCAGCGACGATCGTGCCTTCGGCCTGGCCCTGGACTCCAGCGGGAACGTGTATATTACCGGCAGCAGCCAATCCAGCGACTTTCCGACAACGACTGGAGTGCTTCAGGGTACGAACCAAGGCCAGTCTGATGCATTTGTTGCCAAGATTAATCCGGCAGGACCAACACTCGTTTATTCTACCTTGCTGGGAGGGACTGGCGTAGAGCAGGGAAATGGAATTGCCGTGGACTCTTCCGGAGACACGTTTATTACGGGTTTCACGAACTCGAGCAACTTCCCCACTTTTAGCCCGATTCAGAAAGTTCTTGGGATTACCGGGGGCAGCGCATGCGGGACTGCGGCCTGCACGGATGTTTTTATGTCCGAATTAAACCCCACCGGAACGGGCCTTGTCCAGTCAACCTATCTTGGAGGCAGCGGCGCAGATTTCGGGCAGGCTATCGCTTTGGACTCGGCTGGTGATGCCTTCCTTACCGGCAGTACATCCTCGACGAACTTTCCTGCCATTGACGGTACCTATCTTGCCTATCAGTCCAGTCTGGCTGGGGTGGCCGGCAATGCGTTTATTTCTGAGATCAAGCCGGACAATGCCCCTGGCCTTTCTGTGGTGCCGCAAACGATTGATTTTGGGAACCAGACTCAGAACGTCCGCAGCGCTGTGCAAACTGTTCAGGTTACTAACGAAGGAACTGCGGACCTGACAATAAGCCAGATTACTTTTACGCAAACGGACACCACAGGTTACACCAGTGACTTTGCGGAAACGGATAATTGTGTTGGTACGGTCGCTGCAAGCGGCGGTACCTGCACCATCAATATTACTTTCACGCCGTCGTCGGTACAGGCGGAATCCGGGACGTTTACCCTTACAGACAATGCCGCTGGCAGCCCCCAAACGATCAAGGTTTCCGGAACTGGTGTGACAGCATCGACAGCGGTCACCGTGACGCCTTCGAGCCTGGCTTTTGGTAGTGTTACCGTGGGAGGTGTGAGCGCAGGTCAAACAGTGACGATAACGAACACTGGTACCGCTACGCTGAATATCACAGGTATCAGTACGAGCGGCGATTTCTCACAGACCAATACGTGTGGGGCAACGCTGAACGTGCTGAATGTGGGGCAAAGTTGCGCCATCACTGTGACCTTTTCCCCCACCTCGAGTGGCGCAAGGAACGGGGCTTTGTCAATCAGTGATACTGCTGTAGGAAGTCCCCAGTCAGTGGCTCTCTCCGGGACGGGGGTTGCTCAGTTCACGCTATCTTCTTCGACCCCCAACGTCACAACGATTATCGGAAGCACGTCGACAACATACACGATTGCCGCTTCGGCACCCAGCAATTTTACGGGGAGCATCACGCTGGTTTGCCCTTCGACTTTGACCTGCTCGTTCAGCCCTGCAACAATTCTTCCGGGCCAGACCAGCACCCTCACTATTAGCAATCTTACGAGTTCGATGGCAAACCCGTTCGCTTTTGCAGTCGCGGGAACCAGTGGTTCGCAAAGTACACAGGTTAATCTGAATCTTCTTTTTGCGGACTATATTTTGTCTGCCTCGCCGTCGCTCAACACGATTGTCGCTGGCGCACCCGCTGCATACACCATCTCGGTGACCCCGATTAACGGATTCAATAGTCAGGTTCAACTCGCGTGTGGAAATGGCATGCCTCCTGGGGCAACCTGTACTTTCTCGAACTCATCGGTAACGCCTAACGGTGGCGCGGCCACGGTCACATTGACGGTGCAGACGACAAAGAATGCGAGTTCTGTGCCACTCCCTGTCATTCCTCCTGGCGCCGTCCCTCCGTTAATGGTGACCTTGCTTGTGGTTGTCCTGTTGGGTGCTTTTGTCCTGGGTCGCAACCGGAGTCGGTTCCCGCGGCTGGCGGGCAATCGCTGGGTCCGAATTCAGGTTTGCACGCTTTGCCTGCTCATTCTGTGCGAGGTCTTCCTGGGGTCATGCCGGAGCAACCCCGCCACCACGGGATCAACAACTGGGAATTACAGCATTACGATTAACGGAACGCTCGGCTCCAATTCTTCTGTTGTCCGGAGCACGATCGTCAACCTGGCGATCACGTAATGTAAAGAGTTGAATTCCTTCAAAGAATGCGGGGCGTGTGCACGGAAAGGCTCCGCCTCGCATTCGAGTAGCTCACGGGCATCCCGCGCCGCATTCGGAAAAGTCCTCTTGAGCGGCCTTCCCAAACTTTCTCTGTTTTTTTGATGTGCCTGATGACGCGTTCAGGCACTTATCTCGCAGGGTCATAATTGAGGTTTGATCCCAGCCATCGCTCGATGGTGGCAAGCTCCATCCCCTTGCGCCTGTGGTAGTCGAGTACCTGGTCGCGTTCAATCTTTCCCACGGCGAAATATCGGGCCTGGGGGTGAGAGAAATAGAGACCGCATACCGAAGCGGCTGGATACATTGCGAAATTCTCCGTAAGACTGACACCGGTAGTCTGCTTGGCTTGGAGCAGGTCAAATAAGGTACGCTTTTCGGTATGATCAGGCGACGCAGGATATCCCGGGGCAGGCCGAATGCCACGATAATGCTCGTGAATTAAGTCATCCAAGGACAGATTCTCTTCACTTCCATATCCCCATGCCTCGCGTGCGCGCTTGTGGGTCAGTTCAGCAAGCGCTTCGGCAAGACGGTCGGCCAATGCTTTGACCATGATGGCATTGTAATCGTCATGGTCCTTTTCAAATTGGCTGACCACATGCTCGATGTGGATGCCCGCCGTCACCGCGAATGCCCCCAGGTAGTCTCGGCGGCCGCTGTCATACGGGGCAATGAAATCCGCAAGGGCAAGGTTCGGCTCACCCTCGGGCTTTTCGATTTGCTGGCGCAGGGTATAAAAGGTCGCCTGAACAGCGCTCCGGGAATCATCGGAATACACTTCGATGTCGTCCCCGACGCTGGCCGCCGGGAAGAATCCCACAACGGCTCGAGCTTCCAACAGTTTTTCCCGGACGATGCGATCCAGAAGCTTTCCGGCGTCATCAAACACTTCCCGAGCCCTGTCGCCCACCTCCGGCTGCTTGAAAATCCTGGGATATACTCCGCGCAATTCCCAGACATGGAAAAAGGGAGTCCAATCAATGTAAGGAATGATCTCCTCAATCGGAACGGGGCTTTTTGCTTTAATTCCTGTGAAGGACGGCCGGGGAGGATCATAGCTGCTCCAGTCGAACTGCAGCCGACGGCGGCGGGCTTCCGCGATCGTCACCAGCTTCTGTGACCGGGGACCACGGTGAGTTTCCCTCAGCTTTTCTTGCTCTTGTCTGTTCTCTTCGATAAAGGCCGGTTTTAACTCGGAGCTTGACAGCCGTCCCACAACTCCTACCGCGCGCGACGCGTCAAGCACATGAACCACAGGTTGCTTGTAAGCAGGAGCAATCTTGACTGCCGTGTGCGCGCGGCTTGTCGTCGCGCCACCGATCAGAAGCGGTACCGTAAACCCTTCGCGTTCCATTTCCCTCGCGACATGCACCATCTCGTCGAGCGAGGGGGTAATCAGGCCGCTGAGGCCGACCATGTCGGCCTCCAGTTCGCGAGCCGTCTTCAGAATCTTCTCGCATGGAACCATCACACCGAGGTCGACGACCTCGTAATTGTTGCAGCCCAGCACAACTCCGACAATGTTCTTGCCAATGTCGTGAACGTCACCTTTTACTGTGGCCATCACAATTTTGCCGGCTGTCTTCGCGCCCCCGGTCAATTGCTTTTCGGCTTCCAGATAGGGCATGAGATATGCCACCGATTTCTTCATCACGCGCGCGCTCTTTACCACCTGCGGCAGAAACATTCGACCGGAGCCGAACAAGTCCCCCACCACGTTCATGCCCGCCATGAGCGGCCCTTCGATCACCGCCAGGGGGCGTCCGTATTTCTCACGGGCTTCTTCTGTGTCGGTTTCGATGTAATCAACGATGCCCTTAACCAGCGCGTGTGAAAGGCGTTCTTCCACTGTGCCCTTGCGCCAGGCATCTTCTTCGACTGGCTTTTGGCCAACCTGTTTCACGGAATCGGCAAACGCCAGCAGCCGCTCGGTTGCGTCGGGACGGCGATTCAGGATGACGTCTTCAACCAGAACCAGAAGGTCCCTGGGAATTTGTTCGTAGATGCCGAGTTGGCCCGCGTTGACAATGCCCATGTCCATGCCGGCGCGGATGGCATGGTAGAGGAATGCCGTGTGCATGGCCTCTCGAACAGTATTATTGCCGCGAAATGAGAACGAAAGGTTGCTGACACCGCCGCTTACCTTGGCGTAGGGGAGCGAGGCTTTGATTTGATGCGCAGCCTCAATGAAATTCACGGCGTAATTGGCATGTTCTTCCATGCCAGTTGCGATCGTGAGAATGTTGGGATCGAAAATGATGTCTTCAGGAGGGAAATGAACCTCCTCCGTCAGAATGCGGTATGCCCGCTTGGAGATTTCGAGCTTTCGTTCGGTCGTGT
>JAJXZM010000563.1 GCA_021780055.1 Acidobacteriota bacterium | reverse complement strand
TCCTCCGTAAGATATGTCCCGTACAAGTCCCCGGGCTCCACGCCTGCGGCAATAAAGTGAGTGTCGTCCAGAATCACGTACCGGATGCCGGCTTCCGCCAGTGGGCGCACCAGGTCCGGCCGCCACACGCGCTCTGTAAGCCACGCGCCCTGGGGGCAGGAGCCAAAGTGTTTCTCAAGATAATCACTCAACCGAGAGAGTTGCACGGCTTTGTCGGCGTCAGGAATGGCGGAAATAACGGGTTCATAAAATCCCCCGGCCATCAACTCCACCTGGCCGCGGGCCACCAGTTCTCTGAGAGCGTCGAAATACTCGTAGTGATGTTTTTCAATCCATTCCAGCAGGCAGCCGGAAAAGTGCAAGCCCACACGGATGCGCGAGTGGCGAAACAAAGTCTGCACGAAGGGATTGTAGGCTTTCTGGTAAGCTTCTTCGAAAACATGATCGAAGTTGCCGACAGGTTGATGCGAGTGAACCACCAGGGCCAGAGAGATCTTGTTCAACGGAGAACCTCTTTACACCACAACGCCGCGCCCGGCGGCAACGTTCGCTCAGACTGATACAGCTAGGATAGAATGAAACACCGTTTGCTGTCACGGCTGGGAAGTTCCCCTGGCTTCCGCGCCGAACCATCGCTTACAGCCGAGAGGGTGAAATTGGAATTTCGCAAGCTGCTTGCCTACTGCCGTCGTGATCTGCCCAACACCATGAATCTTCTGCGAGAGGCAGTTGAAATAGAATCCCCCACCTATTCGCGGGCGGATATCGACCACGTTGCGCGCTTTTTTGCGCGCGAGTTCCGCCGCCAGCACGGGAAAGTTTCGTTGATTGAAAACTCGGAAACCGGGGCTGCTCTTGTTGCTGAGTTCTGGGGCGGACCGCGTGCGGCCGATTCCCGCCAAGGCGTGGGCAGACGGGAGAAATCGAGCCAACAAAAACCCATTCTTCTGATCGGCCACCACGATACCGTCTGGCCCAAAGGCACGCTTGCCCGCATGCCATTCCGAATCCAGGGAGGCCGCGCTTACGGCCCCGGAATTTTGGATATGAAATCGGGCATCGTGCTTGCCCTTGCGGCGGTCCGGGCGCTGCAGGAGCTTGGTGCTGAGCCTGCAAGCCCTGTACGGCTTTTCCTGAACCCGGAAGAAGAAACTGGAAGTGCGGCGTTCCGCCGCGAGATCGAGCACCTGGCAAGAGGCTCCCACGCTGTGCTGGTACTGGAGCCGGCGCAGGATGGCGCGCTGAAGACGGCCCGCAAAGGCGTGGGAGAATTTCGCCTGACTGTTCAGGGCCGCTCAGCTCACGCAGGCGTAAACCCCGCCGCTGGGGTCAATGCGATCGGCGAACTGGCACGGCAGATTCTGAAGGTTGAGAAAATGGCGCAGCCGCGGCGTGGCCTGACGCTGAACGTGGGCGTCATCGAAGGGGGCACGCGAACAAACGTTGTTCCCGAACTCGCCCGGGCCAGGGTGGACGTCCGCATCCCGCGTGCTGCCGATCAGGCAATGATCGAAACGAAATTGTTCGGATTAAAAGCGGTCCATCCGGAAGCCCGGCTGAAAGTCGAAGGCGGGATCAACAGGCCACCCATGGAGCGGGCGATGACGATGGACCTTTTCGGCAAGGCAAAGACTCTTGCAAGCCAGCTTGGGTTTGAAGTGAAGGACGCGGCGACCGGAGGCGGGTCCGACGGCAATTTTTCCGCCGCGCTCGGCATTCCCACCCTTGACGGCCTGGGCGGCGTGGGGGACGGCGCGCATGCGCTCCACGAGCATGTGATCATCCGCGAACTGCCGCAACGCGCTGCGCTGCTTGCGGCCCTGTTGGCCACGCTCTAGCCGGCCGGTTGGGTGGAAATCTATCCCGGAGGCCAGTGAAAAACACGCCCTCCCAGCACGTGTACGTGAAGATGATTAACGGTTTGCCCTGCCCACGGTCCATTATTGATTACGGTCCGATAGCCTCGGGACTCAAGCTGCCGCTCACGGGCCAGATGGGCAGCCACCGTAAAGAGGCGGCCCAGCATGGGGGCGTCGCTGCCATCGGCTTCATTCAGTGAATGAAGGTGTTTTCGGGGCATCACCAGCAAATGGACCGGCGCCTGCGGCCGGATGTCTTCAATGGCGACGACCTGTTCGTCCTCGTAAACAATCTTGGCCGGCTGCTTGCGCTCAATGATTTTGCAAAAGATGCAGTTATCCATGCTGCCTCCGAACGAAGTCGTTGACGGGTTCTAATTAGTGCGGACCACAAAGGTCTGTGTTGCGAGTTTGTCATGCACCAGTTGGCTTGCCAGTTGCTCTGCCTGCTGCTGGGTGCTTTCTTGGCCCACGAGTACAAGATTGAACACACCGTTGGGGCGGTTTGCCGTTTTGATGATGACCGGCTGAAACTTTTTCTCAATGCTCTGCTTCAGCCTTTCGGCGTTGTCAGGGTCAAGGAACGCGCCGACCTGCACAGAGTAAATGCCGCCCGAAGCGTCCGGACCCTCATTCAAAATATGCAAGCGCACCAGGGCCGTCCCCGGCATGCCCATCGCCGTTGCCGCTGCATAAGAAAGGTCGATGATTCGCCCCTCCACAAACGGCCCGCGATCATTGATGCGCACAACCACGCTCTTGCCGTT
>JAJXZM010000356.1 GCA_021780055.1 Acidobacteriota bacterium | reverse complement strand
TGCGGCTGTGGCGGAAGGGAAAAAGATCAGCGTGTTTGCCGACGAAACCCGGCCTTTCCTGCAGGGCGCGCGGCTGACGGCGTGGGAACTGGCCAAGGACGGCATCCCGGTTACGCTGATCACCGACAACATGGCCGGACATTTTATGAAGCAGTCGCAAATCCAGGCGGTGATTGTGGGCGCGGACCGCATTGCCGCAAACGGCGATGTGGCCAACAAGATCGGCACCTATTCGGTGGCCGTGCTGGCTCGTGAAAACAAGATTCCGTTTTACGTGGCGGCGCCGCTTTCGACCATTGACCTGGAACTCGCTTCGGGAGACCAAATTCCCATTGAGGAGCGCTCGCCGGAGGAGGTGACGCACTGGCGGGGAATCCAGACCGCGCCGGAAAGCATCAGCGCCCGCCATCCCGCTTTTGATGTGACGCCGCACCGCTATGTGACGGCCATCATCACCGAACGCGGCATCGCGCGCGACCCTTATGCCGAAACCCTGAAGGCGCTGTTTGACCAGAGGGACACAAAATAGACCTTGCGGTCCCTGACGGGAAAACTCGCTGCTACAGGTCCACAACGGGCCGCAGCCTATTCGTGGTGAAGGGCGACGATGGGGTCAAGGCGCGAAGCCTTCATGGCGGGCCACATTCCAAAGAACAATCCAATACTGATCGAAACAATGAATCCGAGAAAGACGGACCACAGCGGCACAGACGAGGGGATGCTGGGCAAGAAGGTGCGGATGGAAAAATTCAGGATGTAGCCTAGCGTTATGCCCATTACTCCGCCTGCGCCTGTCAGCGTCATCGCTTCCAGCAGGAACTGCCAGATGATATCCTGCCGGCGCGCACCGACGGCTTTACGCACGCCGATTTCGCGGGTACGCTCCGTCACCGACACCAGCATGATGTTCATCACCCCGATGCCGCCCACCAGCAGTCCGATGGAGGAGAGGACCACCATCACCAGGGCCACCGTTCCGGTGATTTCATTGAACTGCTTGATGACGGATTCGGCGGTGGCCATGCCGAAATTGTTATCCTGGTCAGGCTTGACTTTGCGCATTCTCCTCATGACGGCGGTGATTTCGTCCATGGCTTCATTCATGCGATTGGGGAGGGCCTTGGCCAGGATCAGGTTCTCTTTGGCGTCGGGGTAGATTTTCCGGAACGTCCAGTAGGGGATGTAGACCGTTCGGTCGCTGCCGTTGTCGCCCAGGAAGGAGAGCCTCTTGCCCAGGGCCCCGATGATTTGAAAAGTATTGCCCCCCACGTTGATGTCTTTGCCGATCGGGTCCTCGCCCTGGAAAAATCGCTCGGTAATATCGGCGCCGATCACCGCCACGTTGCGCCGGTGGGCGTCCTCGAGCTGCGTGTAGGGGCGACCATCAACAAAGGTTGAGCCATTGATGGAAAAGTCTTCCGCCGTGGCGCCCTGAAGGCCGGCGTCCAGCATTTCCTGCCCTTTGTACTTGGCGCCCGGGGCAGGGCCATTATAGAAAATGTCTACCGCAACGTCCTCGACGTCGGGGCAGTACTGGCGTATGGCGACACCGTCTTCATACTGCAGTGGCTTGCGCATCCGCTCCTCACGCGTCAATCGGAAGCGGATGCCGGGCTCGAACTTAAAGATGTAAATGGTCTGCGAGCCGTACTGCTCCATCGTATTGACGAGTTGGTTGTTTAGCCCGGTGATAATTGAGGCCACACCGATCACGGTGGTGGTGCCGATCAGGACACCCAGCACGGTGAGAAAGGATCGGAACTTGTGCGTGCGCAGCGTGTCGAGCGCCAGCAGCAGGTTTTCCCGAATGTTCCGAAGCTGTTTTGCCATGCCTTAGCCTATTCCGCCCGCAACGCTTCAATGGGATCAAGCCGGGCGGCTTTATTGGCCGGGTAAATACCGAAGAAAAGTCCCACCAATACTGACAGCCCCACTCCAACGATGATGGCGCTGACTGGTACCGAGGAAGTAATAAAGTTCTGCACCGGGATATTGACGAGGAGCGCGAGCAGTATGCCCACCACTCCACCCGTGCCCGCCATGACAGCGGATTCAATGATGAACTGCATCAGAATATCGCGTCGGCGCGCGCCGAGCGATTTGCGGATGCCGATTTCGTGAGTGCGGTCGGTAACGCTGGCCAGCATGATATTCATAATCACGATTCCGCCCACCACCATGAAGACCGCTACGACGCCGATAGTGACGGCAAAGATGGTGCCGGTCAGGCGCTGCCACAGGCTCATGATGGTTTCAGAGGCGTTGATGCCAAACGTATCGTCCTCGCTGTATTGCAGGTGGCGCCGGACGCGCATCAGCATCCTGACCTCATCCTCGAGGGGAATCATCTGGGCCGCCGACCAGGCTTGAACGCTTATGTTGAGTTCCGGGCGGTTGAAAAAGTGCTGCTGGAAAGTCGTGAGCGGGATTATGACAAAGTCGTCCTGGCTTTGTCCGAAAGTGGTTCCGATTTTTTCCGCAACTCCGACAATGCGGAACGACTGGTCGCCCACGCGGACTTCTTTGCCGATCGGGTCAACGTTGGTGAAAAATTTGTCTACCAGGTCCGTCCCGATAAAGCAGACCGGCGAGCTGTGGGTGAAATCGGATTCCGTGATGTACCGGCCGGAGTCCACTTTCTGCTGGCCGATATCAATCATGCTGGGCGTTACGCCCACAACTTCGGTGTCATAGATCTCCTGGTTTTGATAGTGCGCGGTACGGCCTCCGTACTCGGCCGTTGCGCCCATCGTCTTGTAGCCTTCCAGGTGCTCCTTCAGGAACTTGTAATCTTCCATCCGGATGGGGCGGTTGCGGCGGCGCGCTTTCAGGTAAGCCTCGTATCCCTGCGCCCACTTGTATTGGCTGAGGATAAACGTGTTGACGCCCAGGTTGGCGACATGCTCGGCGATGTAGAGGTTCATGCCGTTGATGATGGACATCACTACGATCAGGGTGGTGGTGGCAATCACCACGCCCAGCAGCGTCAGGAAGGAGCGGAGCTTGTGCGTGTTCAGCGCCTCGATGGCGATCCAGAAAGCCTCGCGCGCCGTCACCCAGGCGTTATACAGTTCACCGTGCCTGCGGCGAGCGAGCTTCATCGGCGCTTTTCCGGTCATGGAAGTTTCCACGGAATCTCCCGTAAGGGGCCATTCTACTGGTCTGCCCGCGCTGAAACTAACTCACCTTCTCGTCCCGGTCGATCCTGCCATCGCGAATATGAATGATGCGATGGGCGCGGGCTGCGACGTCGTGCTCGTGGGTTACCACCACGATGGTGTTGCCGGACTGGTGGAGGCGCTCAAACAGGTTCATGATTTCTTCGCCGGTGGCGGAATCCAGGTTCCCTGTCGGCTCGTCGGCGAGAATGATCGAAGGATTGTTGATCAGCGCCCGCGCAATGGCGACGCGCTGCCGCTGGCCGCCGGAAAGCTCGTTGGGACGATGATCCATGCGGTCGCCCAGTTCCACCATGCGGAGCACTTCCTGGGCGCGCTCCAGTCTTTCCGCGGGGGGCGTCCCGTTGTAGATCAGCGGCAGTTCGACGTTGTGGAGCGCCGAAGCGCGCGCCAGCAGGTTGAAAGTCTGGAAGACAAAACCGATTTCCTTGTTGCGGATGTAAGCCAGTTCGTCGTCCGTCAGTTCGCTCACCAGCCTTCCGTTCAGCCAGTACTGTCCGCTGGTGGGCGTGTCGAGGCAGCCGATCAGGTTCATCAGCGTGGACTTGCCCGATCCTGAAGGCCCCATGATGGCTACGTATTCTCCGCGCACGATGGAGAAGGAGATACCGGAAAGCGCGTTGACGCTCACCGCCTCCATGTCATAGGTCTTCCACAGATCCTGGGCAAGGATGACGATGTTTTCCGGCGAGGGTGAATCGTCACCGTCCCGTCCGTCCCGTACTTGAGGTTCTGTCGCCGAGGAAGGTTCCATGTTATTCTCTCAAACTTTCACCAAGCAAATTCAGCTCAGCCGACTGGCCTTCCGCCATTACGATGATGTGGGCTGGCCCAGGGCCTTGGCGCTATTGTCAATCTTGACCCTTGCATCGTTCTTCAGCGTGCGAAGCACCTGATAACTACCGGTAACAATCTCGTCGCCGGGTTTTGTTCCGCTGAGCACCTCAACGTTCATGGTGCCCATAATACCTGTCTTAACAGGCGTGAACACCGCCTTGCCGTTCCGGACCATGAACACACCCTGGATTTCCTTCTTTTCATCGGCCGTCTGACCAGTCGCGGTGGGCTCTGCTGCCAGGGCCTTGCCCTCGGCATTGGCTTTCTTTTCCCGTTCCAGCTCGCCCTCGCTCCGGACCGTCAGCGCCTGGATCGGAATAACAATGGCGTCCTTCCGCGTGGCCGTTGTGATTTTGGCTGTGGCGGACAGACCAGGACGCAGCCCTTCAGGTGGGTTGTCCAGCGTTACGGAAACCGTAAAGTCCTTGGCTTCGCCGGAGCTTGAAGCAGTGCTTTGGGCGCTGCTGGTGGTGGTCTGGCCGGAAGTGGAACTGAGGGCGCTCATCCCTATCTCGCTCACATGGCCCTTGAATTTCTTGTCGGGGATGGCATCAATGGTGACCTCGGCCGGCTGCCCCATCTTGATGCCCAGAATGTCGGTTTCGTCCACGTTCACCACGGCGTTGATGACGGACAGATTGGCAACCTGAAACAGCGCGCTACCCGTGGAGTTTTGAATGCCGGGAACGACGTTTTCACCCTCATGCACGGGAAGATAGGTGATGACGCCATCGAAGGGCGCGTTGTAGATGGTCTGGTCACGCTGGTTCTCGATGCTGACCAACTGTGCCTGGTTTTGCAGCACACGGGCGTGGGACACATCACGGTTGTAAGCGGCCTGGTTCAGTTGCGCCTTGGCCTGGGCCACCTGCGCCTTGGACGACTCGACGGCTGCATCTGCAACCTGATAATTGCTGAGGTTCTGGTCGAATGTCTGCCGCGAAATCAATTCCTGCTTGAACATCTGCTGAGCGCGCGTAAAGTCGTCCTTGGCCTGCTGGAGCTTGGCCTGCGCCTGAGCCAGATTGGCCTGGGCGGTTTGAAGGCTTGCCGTAGCGGAATTGACGGCCGCCTCTTGAACCTGGGAGTCGGCTTGCGCTGACCTAACAGCCGCCTGCTGGGCCTTAACGCCGGCTTCCTGCTGAATGTCTTCCGTGCGAAGCAGGAGCTGGCCTTTCTTGACGCGATCACCCTCCTTAATGAGGATCTCCGTCACTTTGCCCATGGAGTTGGCGTTGACGGTGGCGAACTTGTCCGGAGGCGGCTTGATTTCCCCTGAGGCCGTCACGATTGCAGAGAGGTCCTGCCGCACAACTTTACCTGTTTGCACGGTGATCAGCCCGCGGTGGCTCCAGGTAATTCCGCCAATCACCAGGGCCGCCAGGACCGCCACGCCGCCAACGAGCAGCATGATTTTCTTTGTCTTGGAGAGACCACGCTTGCTGTGCCCAACCGGGCCGGCGTGCCGCGAACCCGTGGCTTCTCCGTCAAGATGCTTGATCTGGCCTATCTTGAGTTCTGTGGTTTGAGCCATTTTAACCTTCTCAGAGATCTTCTGTTTCAAGAAGATCGGACACTAATCTAGATGGCGCTATACCCCCCTGCAGGAGCCAAAACTGCCGGGACTTGCCGTGACAGGGTTCATTCTTACAATTCTTATACGAATGGGGACCGGAAAAGGTTCCACTCCGGGAATCATGATGTGCCCGCATCTCCTGTTGGGAGGCCGCGCCATGGGAAGCTGTTCCTTTGCAATCTCTCTTAAGTATTCTACAGCCGCTTGGCCGGTAATGACGCGCGAATTGGCCCGGAGGGGGTGGATTCCAGGCCGGGAATAGGGTCCGGGCGACCTTCAAAATTTTTAATGCGAATTCGCTCTCTCAGGCCACCCTCCAACGCCAAATTACATTCCTTAAGTCGGAAACCTCTAGAACCTGTTACCATTAATTCCGAGGGCTTGGAATTGGTTGACTTTCTCGTTTTCGAAAAATAGAATTGAGAATATTGATTCTCCGAGGCGGAGAAGGAGGGTGAAGTTGGGGAAAGGACTCATTAGCGCTCGGGAACTCAATAGCCGAGTTCGATGGATTGCTGTGATTCTACTGGTGGCCGGTGTGCTGGGAGTGGCGGTTGTACCCGCTTTTGCCGGCAAGGATAAGAAAGAAGACAAGGCCAAAGAGGAACAGAAGCTTACCAAGCAGGAGCGTAAGCGGCAGAAGGCAATCCAGAAGGAAATGGAGAGCCCGTATAAGCAGTGGATTAACGGGCCCATCGGTTACCTCATTACACCCGCTGAGCGGGAGGCGTTCAAGAAGTTCACCACCGACGAGGAACGCGACCAGTTCATCGAGGAATTCTGGCGGCGGCGCAACCCCAGCCCCGGCTCTTCTGAGAACACGTTCAAGGAAGAAATTTACCGCCGTATCGCCTACGCAAACGAGCATTTTTCTTCTGGCATTCCGGGGTGGCGAACTGACCGCGGGCACATCTACATCATGTATGGCCCTCCAGACGAGATAGAAAGCCATCCGAGCGGCGGAACCTATATAGCTAACCCGTCCGATCTCCCCTATTCCGGTCCTGACGCCGCTAATCAGATGACGACCTATCCGTTTGAGGACTGGACGTACCGTTATATCCCGGGAATCGGCGAAAACGTTGAGCTTGAGTTCGTGGACCCTACCATGACCGGTGAGTACCACCTCACCATGAACCCCTGCGAAAAAGACGCCATGGCAAATGTGCCGGGCGACATGACGGGCTGCCAGGGCGGCGTTGCGATCGGGTCCATCTGGAACCCCAATCTTGTGATTAGCCCCAGCCAGTTGAATAGCAGCAGCAGCGGCGGCTCGGGGGGAGCCATGGTGACGTCCAACATGATGGGCGCGAAGTACGATGAATTCAACCGTCTGGACCTCTACTCGAAGATCTTCCAGGCGCCCTCCGTTAAATTCAACGACCTGAAAACGATGGTTACTTCAACGCTGACGGCTCAACTTTTGCCCTTCAGTGTTCGGACCGACTTTATCAAGATTACGGACGACACAGTGCTCACGCCAGTCACCATTCAGGTCCCGAACCGCGAGATGCAGTTTGAGAACAAAGACGGCGTAATGCACGCCGTTCTTGACATCTATGGCCAGCTCACAACGATAGGCGGTAGAGTTGCCAATACGTTTGAGGACAGTGTCGCGGTGGACGTCCCGCAGCATGATTTCCAGGCCTACGTGAACCAGAAATCGGTCTATCAGAAGGCCGTTTACCTGCGCCCCGGGCGTTACAAGCTGAGCATCGTAGTCAAGGATGACCACAGCGGCCATATGGGGTCAGAGAATCTTGGAATTGAGGTGCCGCAATTCAGTGGAAGTAAACTGAGCAGCAGTTCGCTGATCCTGGCGGACATGATCCAGCCGCTTCCGACCAGTGAGGTGGGTTCGGGCCGGTTCGTCATCGGGGGCACGAAAGTGCGTCCCAATGTAAATCAGGTCTTTACACAGAGCCAGAACTTTGGTATTTACATGCAGGTCTATAATCTGGGTATTGATCCGAAAACGCACCTGCCGTCCGCGAATATCGATTACCTGATTTCGAAGGACGGGAAAGCGGTTTTGAACCAGACGGAATCGGCGGCCAGTATCAAAGATGCTTCAGAGCAGGTTACTCTGGAAAAAACGATGCCGGCCAAGCTGCTTGAGCCTGGGAAATACACATTGCAGATCAAGATTACAGACAAAGTGAAGGACCAGACGGATACCCAGACGACGAATTTTCAGGTTGAGAAGTAGGCGTTGGGTCGAGTGCCGAGTCGAAAGCGGGGGAGTTAACCTCAAATTCGGGTCAGACGAGAGTATTATGCGACGCTCAAAAAATCCGTGGCAAGGCGCGGCACTGATCTCCACCGGGGCCTTGCTCTGCGTTTTGCTAACGGCTTTCCAGAGCTTCAGCGCCCAATTCGGAAGGGTTTCCGGCCAGGTCACGGATAGCGCCGGGAAGCCGATCATGGGCGCCACGGTCCTGTTGACGGGGGCCGGCATTGACGGCACGAGTAACCTGTTGGAAGGGTCCCTCAACCGGGTTTTCACAGATGCCCAGGGCAATTTTGCGATCAGCCGAGTGACACCGGGGTGGTACTCACTGCAAGTCATTTCCCCCTCAAAACTGCCGGGATTTCGAAACAGGGTTGAAGTCAGGCCGGGCGCGACCACGCGGGAAGCCTTCGCGTTGGCTGACATCCTTTCAGGCGTCCGTTGGCAGCGTCCTACAAATGATTTGCGCGCCTGGAGCCAGGGCTGGAAATGGATCCTGCGGACCTCCGAGTCAACCCGCCCGATTCTGCGTTATACAAAGGCAGACCGTGATCGCCGCAAGGCAGTTGATCAAACGCCTCTTCCTGCCCGGCGCGTGGTGGCTATGGTACCCGACCAGGGCGGCGCCAACGGTCTTTCCCAAGACGGCGGCACATCTACGATAGTGGCCTATCTGCATCCGCTGGATGCGAATTCCGACGTCCTGGTTGCCGGCTCCGTCAACCGGAGTAGTGTGGATGGCTCCTCGGTTATTGCTGACTTCCGCCGCGGCTTCCTGAATCACAACCACGAAGAGATCAGCCTCGCGGTCCATCAGTTGAACATGCAGGGCGCGGCGGATATTGTTACAGCGGCGAACGGCCGCGATCTGCCGATGTCGCGCGGAATGGTTTTGCGCTACGTGCAGACCCGCCAGCTCTCTGGTGCTCTGACGCTGACGGCTGGTGTGGAGATGAGGTATCTGAATTCCGTTAGTGATGCCAGCACCACGGACCCGGAGATCGACCTTGCTTACACGCTCGATCCTTCGACGGTCCTCAGCCTCAGCTATGCCTCGACCTCCCTGGACCAGCCGGACACCATGATTCAGCGCATCGGTGCCCTCAATGCTTTTCCTCAGATCACCATGAGCAATTTCCGTCCGCGGCTTGAAAATGCGCGACATGCGGAAGCCCGTCTCCAGCGAAAACTCCGCCCAGGTTCGCGAATTGAGTTTGCCGCCTATCACGACGCGTTTCAGGATGTGGCTGTCTGGGGCGCCGGAGGGGTGGAAGGCCTGCGGGATTCCTCGCCGGCCGGGAATATTTTGATCACTCCCGGAGGGAGAAGGGCGGTCCTGAACGCCGGGCACTATGGTTCTTCGGGGACGGAAATTTCGTATGATCAGGAGCTCGGGACACGCAATGAAGTGGGCGTCATGTACGCCATTGGAAGCGCACTGGTCGCTGACCCCTCGTCCCCGTTTAGCGGAGGGGCTCCGGTGGACGCGGCAAACTTGCCCGATTACGTACGCGCAGAATTCACGCAGTCGATTTCGGGCCGTTTCTCGATGTTTGTCCCTGGCCTGAAAACTCAGATTATCAGCAGTTATAGCTGGATCCCCTCCGGTCGTATCACTGTGGTTGACCCTTACGGTCAGGGCAGGATGGCGTGCCAGCCATTCCTGGGTGTGCAAGTCCGCCAGCCCCTTCCCAAGATTGACATGCTGCCTCTGCAAATTGTCGCCATAGCTGATTTCAGGAACTTGCTGGGTCAGGGCGCTGTTTCGGTCAGGCAGGCAGACGGCAGGTCCGTTGTGCTCACCCCTGCTTATCAAAGTATACGGGGTGGGTTTGCGGTTCAGTTTTGAGGCCCATCAGAGGGCGCATCTCGCTTTTGCCCTTAAGGTAGTCTGAGGACTAAAGATAGACCATCGTGAGCCTTATTACGCGGCAAAGGGAGGAGTTCGAAGATCGGAATTCTACTAGTTTTCATACTAGAAATTCCAAAATCCATATAGCTTTTATCTCGGTGGCTTAAAGAACCTCGTAAGCAGTGCAAGATGCGCTGAAAAGCAAGGGAAAGACCGGGATGACAATAAGGAACTCAATTTGCTGCGGTTTTTTTGTAAGTCCTTGTTTTGTTCCGGGATAGCGCAGGTTTCATGAGCGTACGAGCTCCATACCGGTTCTTGACCCTCCTGCTCGCGATTGTGAGCGTGGCTCTTGTCGTTTTTGCCTTCATCAACTTTCAGCAGAGAAGGGTCTACCAGCTTCCTACCGACGGCGTTTCATGGGTAACAACCGCTCAGGGATTGAAAGCCTGGAGCGTGGCTCCGCATTCTCCCGGCGAGCAGGCTGGGATTGTTGCCGGAGACGTCCTTACGGCTATTGACGGCCATTCCGTTAA
>JAJXZM010000316.1 GCA_021780055.1 Acidobacteriota bacterium | reverse complement strand
GCACATTAAGGCGCGGTCAAATTACCGTGGCAAGTTTATTTGAAGCTATCCTGGATCTGTTTTTCATGCTGGGCGTCGTGTGGACCATCTCCAGGACTATTCGCGGCCTGATGGGTGGGCCGCGGCAGCGTCCAGGCCCCGCGCCGCGGGCGGCAAATGTGCCGCAAGGGCGAACGGTCCGCGATCCTGTGTGCGGCATGTTCGTTTCCACTGAAGTTTCGCACCGCTTGGTGCAAGGGAACAAGACGCTGCACTTCTGCTCCCGGGAATGCCTGGACGCCTATGAGCAGAAGACTGCGAAAGTGTGAGCGGGATGGCGCGCGCACACGGGTCAGCATGTTTCCAGAGGCGGCGGTGTGACGGGCGCGAAACACGAGATGTACAATTAAACCGTGCTTCGTGGCGGGCCGATTGATAATCCTTGAAGGGTGAACACTTTGCTAAACGAACTTCCTCCGGTGGCATTGTCCATTGCGGAGTTTGATCCCTCCGGACAGTCCGGGACTATTTCGGACTTAAAGACCTTTGCAGCCCACAATTGCTACGGGGTAGCGGCTGTCACAACGCTGGTGCTCGCCCAGGCAGGGACGAAACCCAAACTCCATCCGACAGCTTCACAGTGGCTCAAGGAAACGCTCTTTTCTCTTTTAAAAGAAAGTGAGGTCCGCGCTGTCAAAATCGGAATGGTCAGCGGTCGGGCCCACGTTGAAGCTATTTGTGAAGTGCTGGACGCCTATCGCTCGATTCCGGTGGTTGTGGACCCCGATTTGCGCGGAATGGATGCTCCCGCAGGAAAAGAGACGGCGGGTGCTGATGTCCTTCGAAGTCTGCTGATAAGTCGGGCAACGGTTGTGACTCCGAATGCAATGGAGGCCGCAGCGCTAACAGGGCTTCCGGTCCAGTCGCCGGTGGAAATGAAAACGGCCGCAGCGAAGCTGGTCGAATTGGGAGCGCGTTCGGCCGTGGTTGCCGGGGGCATATTCGTAAAGCCCTTCGACATTTATCTTGACCGCGAAGTAAGCGAGACTCTGGCGGGCGAGCGCTTCAAGGTGGAGGCCCCGTATGGACCAGGATCCACGTTTTCATCTGCCATTGCAGCCAACCTGGCGCTTGGAAGGCAGCCGCACGATGCCGTTGTAATGGCCAAAGCTTTTGTCACAGAAGCCCTGCGCAAGGGCTACATAACCCCCGCCGGCACAGTTCTTCTGAATCATTTTTACAGGACCCAGCAGATGCCGCGGATTATTGAAACCGAACCAGCAACCTCGGAACGCAGTTCCTGACCAACCATACTGCGCCGGACCCTTTTCTTTTGATGGCTCGTTTTCGCACCCAGAGATTCACTTCCTATAATATTTCCTGTATCGGGCAACTTAAGAATTGAGTATCTGCGAGACTTTGGTATAATCCTGCCCGCCTATGCCAATACCAGAGAGACGCTGGCAGCATATTATCCCGGTCGCATTCATCATGTACACGATCGCGTTCGTCGACCGGACAAACATCTCTCTAGCCCTGCCCTCCATCAGTCATGACCTTCACATGAATCCCGCTCAGGCCGGAAGCGCAGCGGGCATCTTTTTCTGGGGCTATCTGCTGCTGCAGATTCCGGGCGGCTATCTGGCCGAACACTGGAGCGCGAAACGCTTTATCAGTATCCTGTTGGTCTGCTGGGGTGCGGCCGCCGTCATTTGCGGACTGGTACAGAATTGGGAAGAATTCTGGGTAATGAGGTTCGTTCTCGGGATTGCCGAGGGAGGCGTGTGGCCGGCTACATTGGTTCTTCTTGCGCACTGGTTCCCGCGGGCAGAGCGGGCCCGCGCCAACGCATACTGGAT
Source organism: Acidobacteriota bacterium (assembly GCA_021780055.1). The sequence goes on along the minus strand of JAJXZM010000316.1, from coordinate 8,410 downwards.
GCTTTGCCTTCCTACTGCGGTGGTGATTTCGTCGCCTGTTTCCGGATGGATACTTGGCCGCTGGGGCTGGCGTGCAATGTTGATCTCCGAAGGCGCGCTTCCTTTTGTATGGCTGATGATCTGGCTTATGTTTATTGAGGACCGTCCACACCAGGCCAAGTGGATCTCAGACGAGGAACGCCAATTTCTCGAAACCACTCTACGGTCCGAGGATGCCGATCTGCACCCGGTGAAGCCGGAGCCATTTCTCAGATTGATGCTGAGGCCACAGGTCTTGCTGCTGGTCCTGATCTACTTCACGATCAACAGCGGCAACTACGGATACCTGTTCTGGCTGCCCAGCGCCCTTCATAGTGAAAAACGCCTCAGCGACCTTGTGGTGGGCATTCTCTTTTCGATCCCCTTCATCGTTACGGGTATAGGAATGGTACTGATCTCGCGCCATTCGGACAAGACGCGCGAAAGGAAGAAGCACGTTTCCGGAGCGCTGTTGTGGGGCGGTGTGTTTCTGCTGGCCAGTGTCTTTCTCAGCCCGCACTCATTTACCTTGTCTTTTATCGCCATCGTGGCTGTCGGCGCGGGGTCTTATGGTGCGCTGGGACCGTTCTGGGCAATACCGTCTGAAACGCTGCCGCGCTCCGTCAGCGGATCGGCCATGGGTTTGATCAACGCTTTGGGTAACCTGGGGGGCTTTTTCGGGCCGCTGGTGGTGGGATATCTCAATAAGCGCACTGGAAGTTTCGTATACGGGTTTGCAGCTCTGGGCGTTGGCTATCTTGTGGGAGCCCTGCTGACATTAGCGGTTTGCACTCCCCAAAATCAGACATCAAGGTAACCGTGAAGAGTCTGCCAGCGTGCCTGTGTAGGGACAGTTCAGAACGGGAGGCCTCTGAATGGACGACGAGAAAACACATTCCGTCGATTTCAACGTGGACGAAGTCTGCCGCCGGTTTTTACCGATTTATACAGGAGCCATTTCAGACGTGCTCGATGAAATGGGCTACCACAACCAGGTGCTGCCTTCCTCCATCCAGGCGCTCACTATGGACCAGCGGGTTGCCGGGGTAGCCATGCCTGTCGAAGGCGAACCTACGGACAGCACGGACCCTGAAGAAGTCTATGTGCCAATCCTTAAAATGCTGGGCGACCTTCGCAACGGTGATGTAATCGTCTCCCAGCCGCATGACAACATCAGCGCGCACATCGGAGAACTTTCCTGTGAGACGGCCAAATTTCGCGGCGCGCGTGGCGCTGTGATCGATGGCGGCGCACGCGACATCGACTACATCCTCAATCTTGGATTTCCTGTTTTCTGCCGTTATCGCACGCCGGCCGATGTGCTGGGGCGATGGAAACTGATTTCTTATGGCAAAGAAGTCGGGATCGGGCAGGTAACAATCCGGCGCGGTGATTTTATTGTTGGCGACAAGGACGGAGTTCTGGTAATCCCGCGTGAAATTACAATTCCGGTCCTGGAAAAGTCAGAAGAAGTGGTGAGCACAGAAAACCTTGTTCGCAAAGCGATCCTGCAGGGAGCGCACCCTGTAGATGCCTACCGGAAGTATGGCCGATTCTGAGCCTGCGCTTTCAGTATGCCGATTGGCCAGGCCTCGCCCAATATGCAATCACCTGAACATATCCTTGACTTGCATCTACGATGGGTGTACCAAAGGGGGTCGGGTTCAGTTCAGGGTCTGGTGGGATCGAGACATGAGGCTCAACATCTGAAGCCTTGTCTGCGCGGCCGTATTCGCTCGACCGAGGATCTCTGGTTGCCTCACAAAGCTGAAAGAGACACTCGCCCTGCGCTGAAAGCAATTCTTATTTTATTCTCAGTGCTAGATCAACAGGAGGCACAATGTCAGACCGGCGAACTTTTATGCAGCAGGTTCTTGGAGGAGGCACCGCGATGGCGGTTTCAGGATTAGTCCCTTCGGGGCGCATCCTGGGCGCGAACGATCGCGTACGGTTTGGGCTGATTGGCGCCGGCGACCGCGGCAAGGCCATTTTCAAGGCAGCCATCAAGGCCCCAAACACAGAGGCCGTTGCGGTGGCCGACGTTTATACGCGGCGGCTTGATGAGGCAAAGGCGATTGCCCCCGGCGTGAAGACATACTCCGACTTTCGACGGTTGCTGGATGATAAGAGCATCGACGCGGTGCTGATTGCAACCCCGCAACACCAGCACGCGCTGAATTTTGTGCCGGCCATCGAGGCGGGCAAGGATGTGTACCAGGAAAAGACCATGGCGTTTGATCCCGACCACGCCCGGCGAATGCGCCACGCGTTTCTCGCATCAAACCGCGTGGTGCAGGTGGGAATCCAGTCCACCAGCAGTGCCGAACAGGTGCGCGCGATGGAACTTGTCCACAGCCAGCCCATGGGCCGGATTTCGGCTATCCACGCCCACATGTATCGCAATTCGCCCTACGGCGGCTGGAAGCGCCCTATTCCCGCCGACTGCAACGCGCAACACATCGAGTGGAAGGTGTTTGAAGGCGAGGCGGCCTTGCACCCTTTTGATCCCAACCGTTATATGAACTGGAGATTTTACTGGGACTATTCCGGCGGCAATGTTTTTGAAAACATGGTCCACCAGGTGGGTTTCTGGTTGAAGGCCATGGATTTGAACGTCCCGGAGTGCGTAAGCATGACCGGCGCCAACTATTTTTCGCCCGAAATGCAGGTACCTGACACGATGGACGTTTCCATGGCGCTGCCGGAAAAAATCTTTTTCACCTGGAATTCCGGTTTCGGCAGCGGTTACTACGGCGCGGATGAAGTTGTGCTGGGAAGCGACGGTGCCGTGTTCCGTGACCAGCGACGAGGGTCTGTCTCTTACGTTCCCAAACGCACCCGACACCATGGAGCCGCTGTTGCCGAGGAAAAACCCTCGGCGGCAGATATCGTCGGCGGCGGCGATGAGACGGAAATGCACATGCAGAATTTCTTCGATTGCGTGCGCAGCCGGAAGACTCCCAACTGCCCGTTTGAGATTGGCTTCCGGTCGGCAGTCGCCTGCGAGATGGCGGTGGCTTCCTACCGGCAGGGACGGGAAGTCCGCTGGGACGCCGAGGCGGAACAGATTGTCTAACCAGGTCCGCCGACGGTTGCGCCTCGGAGAATATCTGCATTCCTATAGGAAGTCGCTTGTTTGATGCGGCATATAAGCGTCATATGTTCCGGCAAGGAGGCAACAATGACTGAAAAATTGGCACGCAGAAGATTTTTGAAGACCGGCGGGCTGGCGGTTGCCGGCGCGCTTTCAATCGGGTGTGGACCCGAAACAGAAAAGAAGCCGGTGGAAGGCAGTGCAGTCCAGTCGGCTTCTACCGAATTTGCTTCGCACGAGCCAAGGCTTCTGCCCGGCTGCTGTGCGTATTCTTTCAACACTTACCTGTCCAAGAAGAAGATGACGTACCCGGAGTTCTTCGACAAATTAGTCGAGATGGGCTCGCTGGGCGCTGACATGACGGTGTACTGGTTCAATTCAACCGATCCTTCATACCTGGATGATCTTCGGCATCTGGCCTTCAGGAAAGGGATCCCATTTTCGGGAGCGGCCTGCGGTGCGAGCATGGTGCAGGGCACCGGAGCAAAGCGGAGCGAGGTGCTGGCGGAAATCAAGAAGTGGGTAGATGTGACGGACCAGTTGGGGGCCTCGCATTTGCGGATCTTTGGCGGACCTTTGCCAAAAGGAGCAACCGTGAAAGAGGGGACCGACTGGGTGGTTGAAACCATGAAGCCCGCCTGCGATTACGCGGGCAAGAAAGGTATCACCCTCGGGATCGAAGACCACGAGGGCGTGACGCAGAACGCCGACGTTTGTCTTGAAATCATGCATCGCGTGGATTCTCCCTACGCGGGTATCAACCTGGACATCACCAACTTTGTGCCGACCCCAAACGCGGACGCCTACGCTCAGATCAAAGCCTGTCTTCCCTTCGCCACGCACAGCCACATCCGCGACCGCTTTGAGGACGGTACGCCCGTGGACCTGGATCGCGTCTGGAGGCTGTTTGCCGAAGCCGGCTACAAGGGTTACATGTCGGCTGAGTATGAGGGCAAGGAAGACGCCATGACCGGCGTCCCCAAGCTGATGGACAAGATCAAAACGCTGTGCCGGAAATACTCCACGGTCTAGGGCGGCTCAGGTGTTTTTGGGATTCGCCCTTTCGATCCATATGCCACGAAGAAGTAGAAAACAAATCAGCCGGAGAGATTTCTTCAGGCAGAGTGCTGCAACCGGCGTGGGTATTGCTGCCGCCAAGTCAATCCCGTCCGCTGTGGCTGCGGAAGGGCCTGCGTCTGCGCCCCCAAATGAGCGAAAAATGCTGATTATGTCTGACATGGAAGGCGTGGACGGAATCTTCAATTGGGCCGAGCAGTGCAACCCGCTCAAAAGCCCGCGCTGGAAGGAATCCCAAGAGCTGCTGACCGGCGAAATCAACGCTGCTGTCGAAGGATTGATCGCGGGTGGCGCTACCGAAGTTGTAGTTTGGGACGGTCACGACGGAGGCGAAACTCTTTCGGCCACCGACATCCATCCGAAGGCGCGTCTGCTGATCGGCTCGCCCATTCCACCTATTCGCGAATTTGATTCGACGTTCAGTGCCATCGTCTTTGTGGGCCAGCACGCCATGGCGGGCGCGGAAGACAGCGTGCTCCCTCATTCCTTCTTCTTTAACATCCAGAACCTGTGGGTGAATGGCAAGCTTGTGGGCGAGATTGGCATTCGCGCTATGGTTGCGGGTGAAATGGGAGTTCCCGCGATCATGCTTGCCGGAGACACGGCCGCATGCAGAGAAATCCGGGAATTGATTCCGCAGGTGGAATGCGCAGAAGTCAAATCCGGAGTCAGCGCGACCGCAGGTTTTACTCTTCCTCACTCAGCCGCCTGTGAATTGATCCGCAGTAAAGCAGAGACCGCCATGAAGCGCGTGGGCGAATTCAAGCCTTACCGGATTGATGGACCGGTGGAAGTTAAGGTGGAGTACACCACGTCTGGCGCTCCAGGGCCGGACCTGCGACGGATCACGCGGCGCGTTGACGAACGGACCGTGGTCTACACCGGCAAGAATATTATTGATGCGTGGTTCAAGTTCGGCAGACTTTAAGCCGAACCCCCGGGATACAAGCAGCCTTATAGCTTCCCTCAACAATTCAGCGGAATTGCCCGGAGCGCGGTGGTCATGCCTGAACGATCTTGTTTTTGAACTGCGTCAGGTTTCCCGTAGCATTGCGCGTATCCACCACCAGCTGCGCGTTGCGCACGATAAATTCATAATCGTATGACGAATGGTCGGTGGCGATCACCACGGCATCGTAGCTCGAAAGAGATTCCTCCGTGATCGCGACGGATGCGAGGCCAAGGTCATACTGCCGCATCTTGTGCAGACGCTCAAAATACGGATCGTTGTAGTCGACCGTTGCCCCGCGTTCCTGGATCAGTTGGATGATCTTGAGCGACGGCGACTCGCGCAGGTCGTCAACGTCCTTCTTGTACGAAATACCCAGCACAAGAATTCGTGCGCCGTGCAGGCATTTACTATGCCAGTTCAAAGCTTCGGCGAGACGGTCGACAACGTGGTGAGGCATGGATGTGTTGATTTCGCCGGCCAGTTCGATGAATCGTGTCGGGAACTCATATTCGCGCGCCTTCCAGGTAAGGTAAAAGGGGTCAATAGGGATGCAATGCCCTCCCAGGCCGGGGCCGGGGTAAAATGCCGAAAAGCCGAAGGGTTTGCTTTTTGCGGCGCCAATGATTTCCCAGATATCCAGTCCCATCCTCTGGCAGAGCAGCTTCAATTCATTCACCATGGCAATGTTGACGCTGCGGTAGATGTTCTCAAGCAATTTGGTCATTTCCGCGGCGCGGGACGAACTGACCAGCACGATCCGGTCGAATGCCGCTTCATACAGGTTCTTTGTCGCCAGGGCGCTGGATGCGTTGACACCGCCGACCACCTTGGGAACCTGGTGAGTCTTAAAAGATGGGTTGCCCGGGTCCTCTCTTTCCGGAGAAAAGGCGAGCATGAAATCCGCCTCTCCGGAATCGGCTCCGGCAGGCGCACCATTTTCCACGGTGTAGGGAACAACCGGGCAACGCAAACCCGCGCGGGCCAGGATGGGCAGCACTACCTCTTCGGTCGTGCCGGGGTAGGTGGTGCTTTCAAGGACCACAAGCTGGCCTGACCGCAAGTGCCGGCCAATGGATTCAGCCGTATTCTGGATATAAGTAAGGTCGGGTTCGCGATGGTCGTCAAGCGGAGTCGGGACGCAGATAATAATGGCGTCCATCGACCGCAGTTCCGCAAAGTCAGTGGTGGCCTGGAATCGCCCGCTGCGAAGCGCCTCTGAAATTTCAGCATCCGGGATGTGCTTGATGTAGGTACGCCCCTGGCGGAGCAGGTTTACCTTGTTCTCGTCGATGTCAAACCCCGTGGCGGAAATGCCCTTGCTGGAAAAAAGCAGGGCAATGGGCAGGCCTACGTATCCAAGCCCAACAACTCCGACCCGCACAGTTTTCTGCTGGAGGCTGTTGTTGAATGCTTTCAGGAGCGCGGTCTGTGATGTCGCTCTGTTCTCTGCTGTCATATCTGTGTGTCCTGCCTTCCTTTTTCAAAAACGTGATTATAAGCCTAAGACAATTCTACCTGCAATTGCACCATGCCGCTTGCTCCGGGCGCATTGTCCAGGTGTCCGCAGTCTACGAATGTCGCAAGACTACTGGCGTCCAGTTGCTGGAGTCAGTGCCACACGTGCGGAACAGGCGCCTGCGGAACGTTAGAAAATACGAACTATTTTGGTTTATATTTTCTAATTTTCCACATGCCGCCTCAGTGTTAAGAGTTAATTGGAACACTGAGAGGCAACCGATCCGGCTGAAAGGCGCAGACATTCGCGCAATTTTCTGCCTGAACATGGGAGGCAGCAATGGCAAACCCAATCAGAACTTTGGAATGGAAATCGCAGGATCGTGTCCCTTCCAATATCAGGACTCTCCTTGTGGACGAAGATCCGAGTGATGTCCGTTACTACTACGGCATTCTTCGGGCCCTTGGCCATGCAGTTGCCATTGCCGGATCCTATTCAGAAGGGATGTCGTTTCTGCAAAAGGAAAAATTTGACCTGGTGATTGTCGGGCAGGGAAGTCCCGCCTTTGAAGGGCGCGAAGTACTCGCTCGTGCTCTGGAAATCAACCCGGAGACCCCTGTGCTCGTGGTGGCGCGGACGCTTGACATCGATTGCTATCTGGAAGCGTTGGAGATAGGGGCCGTAGACTATCTGGAGCGGTGCGCCGCCCCGCGCGATTTCATGCGCGCCGTTGATGCCCACCTGCAAGTGAAAACAGCCGCTTAATCGCCGCAATCAAAGTTCTGCCCTATGTCAGTGTCCGGGGGCCTTATCCCGCTGGCCTGGAAAGAACCCCGATCCGGGAATTATAAGGGTTGGGAAATTGGAAGTTTAGCCCGAAACACGCATCTCGTCGGTTACCACCTGTGGCTCTCCTTCTGGTACGATCTCAAAGGTAGTTTCGATATGGGCGGTTTTCCCGATCATCGCGCTCACTGAACAATATTTGGTTTCCGAAAGGTGGATGGCTTTCTTGAGGGCCTCAGGCTCGACGCGGCCCCTGAGCTTGTGCCTGATCGTAATGCGCGTGAAAACCGTGGGCGGCTCGGTTTGCTGTTCGGCCTGGAGTTCGACATCGTAGCCGGTTACGTGTTGTCGCATTTTCCGCAGGATTCCAATGACATCAAATGCCGTGCATCCGCCGAGCGCGAGGAGTGCCAGTTCGATGGGCTTGGCGCCTGTATTGCCGTGGGCATCGTCCATGACCACAGCATGACCTGAGCCCGACTCTCCAACGAACTGCCGCCCTTCACGGACGGTCGTCAAATGCAGTTTTGCATGGACCATAGATAGTTTCTAAGAAAGTCAGCCTTTCTCTTCGGGTGATGGACTGTCCGAGCCCAGCGCTATTTCGTCGCACTCTGCGCTGCTGGCGAAACGGCGGATGTTGCAGCCTTAATGATCCAGTCCGTGCTTACGGACTTGGGACGGGTAATCGGCGTGCCGAGCAAACGGTTGAGGACCAGTTGGGAGCACATTCCGAGAGCGCGCGAAACACCGAACAGGACCGTGTAGTAGTCAAACTCGGTCAACCCAAAGAGGTAAAGAAGGGAACCAGAACCGGCGTCAACGTTGGGCCAGGGGTCCTTGACCTTGCCCTGCTCCTTGAGCACCTGCGGTGTTATATGGAACAGGCGGTCTACAATCTTGAACACCGTGTCGTTGGGGCAAACGCGGTTGCCGAATTCATGGAAGGCCGTAAAGCGCGGGTCGGTAACGCGGAGGACCGCATGGCCGTAACCCGGCACCACGCGCCCGCTGTTGAGCGTTTCCC
>JAJXZM010000499.1 GCA_021780055.1 Acidobacteriota bacterium | reverse complement strand
GCCCGTCGTTGATCGGCACTGTCACATAGGCCGTCAGCCCCGGAGCGAGTCTGCGGTCCTGATTATCAACATGCAACCTGATCTGGAAAGTTTTAATGTCGCGTTTGGTACGGCTGACGTCGCGCTGCGTGGCGTATTCAGCGTCCACACCGCGAAAATAGACGGTGCCTGTGCGCTCCAAGCCTCCCGGGAAGCGCACGGGCAACTTCTCGCCAATGCGAATCAGATGAATGTCCGTTTCCGGCACGTCCGCCCGCACCCAGAGTTTATCAGGATCGTAAAGAACAACGATGGGCTGTGCAGGATTCACCACCTCGCCGGTGAGCGCTGCCCGCAACGTCACGAGGCCGTTGATGGGCGAGCGGATTTCGGTGTAGTCCAGTCGCGCCTTGGCCGCCAGGTCCTGAGCGCGCGCCGCCGCAAACTGGTGCTGATTGGCCACAAGCTGGCGCTCGCGGATGGTCACCTGCTCGGCGTTGGAGCGGGCAAGCGCAACCGCCGCGCGGGCTGCCTGGACCTGCTTTTCCAGGGCCTCCACGTTCGCTTGCGCAGTCTGCAGAGTGGTCTGTGCCTCGTCTTGCTGCTGCTGTGAAACAATCTGCTGCTTGAACAACCCCTCCGTCCGCGTAAAGTTTTGCTGGGCCAGCGCCAAGTTGGCCTGCGACTGCTTCAACTCCGCTTCCGTGGCAGACAAGTTTGCCTCCGCCTGGTGGATCTGGTCGCGCGTCTGGAGTTCCTGGAATTTCAGCGTCGCGCGCGCCGCGCCAACCTGCGCATTTGCGCTCTTCATCGATGAGGAATAAAAGGCCTGGTCTGCCTTAAGCTCCTGAGGGACAATTGTCGCCAGCAGTTGCCCCTGTTTTACAGAGTCACCTTCATCCACCAGCACCTGCTGGAGCCGGCCGGAGATTTGCGAGCTGACAGACACCTCGTCGGCATCAACCAGCCCGGTGAGCATCATGCCTTTCGATGGCGGCCGTGTGATCAAGTACACCGCCACGCTTGCCAAAACCACCAAACACAGGATCACTCCAAACAGTTTTCGCGTCATTGGGAACCTGCCCCACAATTCTTGAAGAGAGCGCGCTGAATGAATTCCAGAACTTCCTTCTTTCTCCTGGCAAGCTGGGATTTCTGGTAAGGATCTTTAATGATGCCAGCTGCTTTCAGCAGAGGGGCGGCAGCAAAATAGAAAACGGTAAGCGCGCTCAGTGAGATGACCGTGTGAGTGCTATCGGAGGCCCAGATATCTCCGCTTCTGATGCCCTGCTGGATCACCATGCCGAATTTTCTTGCTACCGGCAGAAAGTATTTCTTCCGGATCTGCATGAACGGCGGGTCACCAACCATCATGAACCGCTGGAAGAGCCGCGGGTAATCCTTGCGTGCCGCGATGAAATCAAAATGCATGCTCACGTAGTGCTGGATTTTATCTTTAACGCCTTCATCCCCCGAGAGAAGTTCAAGCGCCTGGCGGGAGAATTCCTTCATGTGTTGTTCGACGATTGCCAGGTACAACGCATCCTTGCTCTTGAAGTAGTAATAAATAAGGGCCTTGTTGACACCAGCGGCGGCGGCGATGGCGTCAATGCGGGCGCCCGCCAAGCCATGCTCGGCGAAGATATGCTCTGCGGTGCGAAGAATGGTTTCGCGGGTTTCCGCCGTACGCCGCGCTGGTAAGTTTTTCGGCATGAAAAAACCTTTTAACTATATGGTTAGTTAAATAACACAGATGCGAAGTGGCTGTCAAGGAAGTGATCCAGGTCTCGGACCGACAGGCCCCTGGGCACGGATTCAATTTTGCATCCGCGTGCCGGGAATATTGCGGGGGGATGGACTGAGCGCTACGGTTGAAAGTCCGCTTCTTTCGTGAGGCGTCAGCTTTTGTAATCGTATCGCGTACGTTCTTTTTCGCGGTGGCGTTCGAACGCCAGCTCAATCAGACGGTCAAGCAATGCAGGATAGGTAATGCCGCTGGCCTCCCACATTTTGGGATACATGCTGATAGGCGTAAAGCCGGGAATCGTGTTGACTTCATTCACATAAAGTTTTCTGCTTGGTCGGTCAAGGAGGAAATCCACGCGCGCCATGCCGGCGCAGTCAACGGCACGGAACGCACGCACAGCCAGGTCTTGCACAAGGCGTGTCTGGGCTCGGGAAAGCTTTGCCGGGATCACCAGTTCTGAGCCTTCCTTCACGTACTTCGCTTCGTAATCGTAGAATTCGTTTACAGAGACAATCTCTCCCGGGACGGAAGCCTCCGGCTGATCGTTACCCAGCACCGAGCATTCAACTTCACGCGCGTCCAGGCCTTTTTCCACGATAATTTTCCTGTCGTAACTTGCGGCCAGGTCGAGTGCCGGGCCAAGCTCTGGCCGGTTGTGGACTTTGCTGATCCCGACGGAAGAACCGAGGTTTGCCGGTTTGACAAACAGCGGATAACCAAGTGTTGATTCAATCTGCCGGCGCAGGCTCTCCGCGCCTTTCTCCCACTCGCATCGCAGGACCATGACCCAGTCCACCACGGGAAGATCGGCGTCGCGGAAGAGGCGCTTCATCACGTCCTTGTCCATGCCGGCTGCAGAACCCAGCACGCCCGCGCCAACGTAAGGAATCCCTGCAAGTTCCAGCACACCCT
>JAJXZM010000340.1 GCA_021780055.1 Acidobacteriota bacterium | reverse complement strand
CGTCATCTGTCCCAACCATGGTCACCATCCTAATGCAGCGTCGGTCAGCAGAAGCGCCACCATCTCATCTGAACACTTTTGAGACCAAGGATAAATTCACCAGGTTCGCCATCTCCAGGAATTACAGTGCCTTAAAACTCCAAGCCTCGTATGAGATCCGGGGCTGCTCAATTTAAGCCGTTCACAAATCAAAGTTTCAGCGGGTGCAGCGTTACACTCGTATCGTCCCGGAACTTTCCACACCGTCATTGACGGCTTTCGCCAAAGCATCACTAATCTTCCAAACACTCCCAGCCCCAATTGTCAGCACAAGGTCTCCGGGGCGCAAATCTGCAAGGATCTCCTCGATCACGGCAGCTTCGGATGCAGCATACCTGGCACGCGTATAGCCGAGTTCACCCATCCTTTCAACCAACCTCTGCGAGGTAATGCCGGGAATCGGGGCCTCACTGGCAGGGTAAATGTCCAGGATGTAGACGCGATCACAGGCATCGAACGACTGGGCAAATTCATCCATCAAGAACTTGGTCCGGGAATAGCGGTGGGGCTGAAATACGGCGCGGACACGGCGCGCCCCGCGCAAACGGGCCGCCTCAAGCGTTGCTTTGATCTCAGTTGGATGATGGCCATAATCGTCAATAACCGTGATTCCATCAACCTCGGCCTTGATCTGGAATCTACGGTCGGCACCCCTGAAGAATTTCAATCCTTCCTGAATCTGCGTCTGATTAAGGTCAAGCTCGCGTCCTACCGCAATAGCGGCAAGCGCATTCTGAACATTGTGACGCCCCGGTATATTGAGTTCAAAACGCCCCAATGATTTGCCAGCGGCCGAAACCTCGAAGCTCGATCCTGACGATCGCATTTCCAGATTGTGCGTCGTCACGTCGGCACCCGGCTGGATTCCGTAGGTTATGACCTTCCGGCGCAGTCGTGGCAGGACCACCTGCATCGCCGTCTGCCACGGAGGATCAACACAGACGATGACCGCGCCATAAAAAGGGACCTTGTTCATAAAAGAAACAAACGATTCCTGAATCTCTCCCAAGTCTCCATAATGGTCAAGGTGCTCACGATCGATGTTGGTCACGATGGCGAGGGTCGGCAGCAGATAGAGAAACGAGCGGTCGCTCTCATCCGCCTCTACGACCATCAGCTCGCTCTTCCCCATTCTTGCGCTGGAACCGAAGACATCCAGTCGCCCGCCAATGACGGCCGTGGGGTCAAGGCCCCCTTCAGACAACATCACAGCCACCATGGAGGTGACTGTCGTCTTACCGTGTGATCCGGCGACAGCCACGCAAAACTTAAGGCGCATCAACTCCGCCAGCATTTCAGCGCGAGGGATTACCGGGATCTTCCGATGGGCCGCTTCGACAATTTCAGGATTCACTAACGGCACGGCCGAAGAAACAACCACCACCTCAGCGTCGCCTATATTTTGCGCCGAGTGCTCGTCCGAAATCCGCGCACCGAGGTGGCCCAGACGCTCCGTCACAGGGGTCTGTCTGACATCCGAACCGGACACGCTGAAGCCCAAATTGAGCAGCACCTCGGCAAGCCCACTCATGCCGATGCCGCCAATACCGACAAAATGTATCCTTCGAACCTTTCCAAGCATAGCCACTTCTCTCAATCCGCCCCTGAGGGCATCAGCGGCGACGGGGATCCTTTAGCAGACCCGCACAACGCTTCGATCAAATCTGCAATCCGGGATGCAGCCAGGGGGCTTGCCAGACTCCTCGCCCGCTGTTCCATCTGGGCCAGCTTTTCATGATCACCGAGCATGTCCATAACACATTCCACCAGGATTTCCGGCTTCAGGTCTTTCTGTTCGATCACGCAGGCGGCTCCTGCGCGTTCAAGTGCTCTGGCATTTTGCAGCTGGTGCTGGTCCGTGGCCGAAGGATAAGGAATCAGAATTGAAGCTTTTCCTGCGGCAGCCAGTTCAGCCACTGTAGCTGCGCCCGCCCGACAGATGATCAAGTCTGCCCGCGTAAAGGCTTCCGCGATGTTATCGATAAATGCGCATACCTCAGAACCAGCCCATTGATTGCGGTAAGCGCCCCCCACAGCATTATAATCCGCCTCGCCCGTCTGGTGGATAATTCTGAGACTGCCAGCGCCTCGCCTCTGGAAAATCGGCAGGCATTCCACCATGCAATTGTTCAGGGCATGCGCTCCCTGACTTCCGCCCACCACCAGAACCGTTTGCGGAGCGCTGTGATCTCTTGGCCGCACCTCATAAACCTGATGGCGGACAGGGTGTCCAGTCAAGCGTCCTTTCGCTCCGTAAACAGTGAGCGCCTGCTCAAACCCAACAGCGGCCAGACGAACAAAAGGCGCCAGGACCTTGTTTGTAAATCCGGGAACAGCGTTCGCTTCGTAAAGCAAAGTTGGGACTCCCGTGAGCGCCGCCTCAAGCATCACCGGACCGGAGATATAGCCGCCAATCCCTACCACGATATCGGGGCGCAGCCGATAAAGAAGTCTTGCTGCTTCGAACGCACTCCGCGGCAATTTTGCCGCATTCAGGATTCGCCTCCAGCCTGACATACCCTTCAGACCAGCCGCATGGATGGTCTCCAACCGGTAACCCGCTCTGGGAATGACTCGCGACTCCAATCCTCTACCCGTTCC
>JAJXZM010000130.1 GCA_021780055.1 Acidobacteriota bacterium | reverse complement strand
TGGAAACCGAAGCCAGCGGAAACTGCGACTGCATGGCTGCGCGCAAGTCCGCCGCCGGATGCAGCCGCAAACCCGTCAGAGCGGAAAGCCGCTTGACCACCAGGCGCGGATATTTAGGATGAGCATTCAGGCCCGTTCCCACGGCGCTGCCGCCAATGCCAAGATCAGCAAGCGGTTCGGAGTTTTGACGGATGTGCTCGCGCAATTGCCCAATCACCACGGCATAGGCGGTGAATTCCTGGCCCAGGCGCACCGGCACGGCATCCTGCATGTGCGTGCGGCCGCTCTTGATGATTTTGTCAAACTCGCGGCCCTTGTTGCGGAATGCCGTCTCCAACTCCTTGAGCGCCGGAAAAAATTCTTCCAGCAGGAGCAGGGAAGCCAGGCGCATCGCCGTTGGGAACGTGTCATTCGTCGACTGGCCGAAATTGACGTGGTCATTGGGATGAACGATGGAATAAGTTCCGAGCTTGTCCGGGCGCTTCCCGCTCAGATACCAGATGGCGCGGTTGGCAATCACTTCATTCACGTTCATGTGAAAGCTGACGCCGGCGCCCGCCTGGTAAACGTCCACCATAAACTGGTCGTCGAGCCGGCCGGCCGCCACGTCCGCGGCAGCCCGGACCACCGCTCGCCCCACTCGCGGGGGAATCATTTTGAGTTGAAGGTTCGTCTCTGCACAGGCCTGCTTCAGCAGCCCGTACGCCTTGATGAGGACCCGATGCGCCCGTATGCCGCTGATCGGATAATTCGCAACGGCCCGGGCCGTCTGGGCTCCGTAAAATGCATGGGCAGGAACTTGTACATCGCCAAGAGAATCGTGCTCAATTCGTGTTTGCATGTAACGATTTTACATGAAAACCTCGATGGTGAAACTCGTCGTGCCGACAAATTGCACCGCTTTTTGAGAAATCAACTTGAAGCGGGGTAGTCCGCGCCTGACGCTGAGGTATCCAGCTTGCGCGCTCCCATTACGGCCAGTTCCGGGCGGTAAGCTAGAGGGCTGGCAGGTAACCTCAATTTCTCTCTTGGTCTGGAAGTAACTATTTGATAGAATGGGCTGCCTGATTGCCAAAGCGTGCCGCAATCAGGGGTCGTTGAGGACGACAGGCGAAGTTCCGAAGTATGCTTCTTAAAATGGGAGGGAAAATCTGCACCAAAGCTCTCATGCCGAGGGCCAATCCCGTATTGCTAGGTGCTATAGAATCAAGCGGTTGCTATCGACCCGCGTAATTCGTCCAGACGCGGGAACCCGGAAAGATTGTTGTGGTTGGCCTTCACGCCGGCGCGGCGTGAAACGGCTCTTAAATGTGAGATCATCGCCAGTTGGTCTCAGACAGCGTTCACGAGCACAGGGGGATTGATGAGATTGTGGAAGGGTCCTGGTCCCAGAAGTTTATCCTTGCAGTACTGGCAACACCTGCGAAGCATGGCCACCTGGCTGGCTCTGGTGGTTGTTGTGATAGCCGCAACCTCGATACCAGCCAGAGCCCGAGTGCAGTCATCCATCCTGCTGGACGTCCAGACCGGGAAGGTTCTGGAAGCGCGCAATGCCGATGCCCGCTGCTATCCCGCCTCGCTGACGAAGCTGATGACGCTTTACATCACCTTCCGGCAGCTCAGTACCGGCAAGCTTACAATGGGGGAGGAGTTGCCTGTTTCCGAGCACGCCGCTGCCCAGGCGCCAACCAAACTTTATCTGCATCCCGGAGAACGGATTTCCGTGCGCTCGGCCATTTTGGCCATCACGACCAGGTCCGCTAACGATGCCGCTGTGGTGCTGGCTGAAGCCATCGGCGGAAGCGAGTGGGAATTCGCCCAACTAATGAACCAGACGGCCCGTGAACTTGGCCTGGCCCGAACCACCTTCCGCAACGCCTCCGGACTGCCGAATCCGTGGCAGAAAACTACGGCGCGAGATATGTCCAAGCTGGGCATGGACATCATCGAGGACTTTCCTCAGTACTACCACTTTTTCAGGGAGCGCAGCTTCGACTTTCGCGGCGATACGATCTACGGGCACGACCACTTGCTGGCGCGCTATCCCGGCGTGGACGGCATGAAGACCGGTTATACGATGGCTTCCGGGTTTAATATTGTGACCTCGGCAGTAAGGAATAACCAGCGGTTGCTGGGAGTTGTGATGGGGGGGCGTACTGCGCGCCTGCGCGACCGGACGATGATGGCGCTTCTGAATCGCGGTTTCGCTCAGCTACGGTCGGGAAAGGTGAGGCCTGTTCAAGTCGAAAACACGCCAGCGCGCCCCGTCGCCAGGTACAAGGAGATCTCACAGGATGACACCGAAGCGGTCGAAGCTTCTCGGCCCGACTTCGGCTGGTACGTTCAGATCGGTAGGCGATTCGGGACCGCAGTGCTCGTGCGAAGAGCTCTCGAAAGTGCCCGCCACACGGCTACCGAAAGTCTGAAGGATGCCAACCCGCTGGTTGTCCGACTCGGCAGGACAGATTACATGGCAAGATTTTCGGGCCTAAATGAATCCACTGCGATTGACGCGTGTCGCCAACTCAGGCGCAGGAAATTCACCTGCAGCGCCTACCAGATCCGGAATTCGGGACTGGTATACGCCTCAGCCTCCGAGCGCCGCGAAGGTGGCGATTGAGGCTGCATCAATTTCCGCAAGCGTTT
>JAJXZM010000500.1 GCA_021780055.1 Acidobacteriota bacterium | reverse complement strand
TCGGTTTTCGTACCGCAGCGTTGTCCCGCCGTGCGGGATTACTTTGCGGTTCTTTTCTTCCAGACCACAAGCCGCAGAGTTGCGGAACAACTCTACGCTTGTATCTACCCGCTGCGTTAAACATCTCTCCGCCAGGATGCGGGTGTGAGCCTTCTCGCAAATTGAATTTCCGATTGACAAGCTAGTTATAGAATGATATATAGTTGCCAACAAAGTTACTAGAACAAACCAAAGGGAGGTCATAACATGTGCACTGTTCGTGTACTCTTATCCCGTACACTATCGCGCAGAATTAGAAAACTATTGGCGTTTCCGATGGGTATCATTTGCGCATTGGCAACGGTCACCTTCACGGCGTTTGTCCCGGTTCAGGCGCAGGCGAAGGACATGAATCTCCTGACGCCCAGCACCGGCTGGATTTCCCACGATAACCATCTCTACTGGACCACAGACCGTGGCAGCGACTGGTCGGACATCACTCCCATCCCTCCCGGCGTTGTGCGCAGTGGCGTCAGCATTCGGAGTGTCTTCTTCCTCAACACGCAGGAAGGCTGGGTGGTCATTTCCCACCCGCAGCAGGTCGTGCCGCTTACTCTGAAGGCCCTGCAGACGCGTGGGACACTTTATGATATCGCCCAGACAGTTGATGGTGGGCAAACCTGGTCGTTTCTGCCATTAGCCTACCCGCAACTTCCCCAATGGCAGCAGGAAGCTCTTGCCGGGCCGGGGAACATGTTCTTCCTTGACTCGCTCCATGGCTGGCTGGTTATGGCAATGACTGGAAGCAGCAATTTTGCCCCAGGCAGGCTCCTGGCCACAGTTGATGGAGGCAGGAACTGGAAGTGGGTCGATGGGCCGGGGACTGTAGGCACGCTGCTCTTTACGTCCGCTCAGCACGGATGGCTCGCCGGTGGACCCGGGGGCATGCACCTCTATGTCACTCGCGACAACTGCAAGAGTTGGCAGGAGGTCCATCTAGCCCCGCCTGCCGAAGCTGGCCCGGTCGCATTCGGCGTCCTTGAGGGTCCGCCGATTTTTAACTCCGACATGAGGGGATTTGTCGCAGTGAGCTATGCGGGCCACGAGGGGCAGGGGTCCAAGCTTGTTGTGTTCTCGACGACCGATGGTGGCGCAACGTGGAAACCGACCAAACTTCTGCCCGAACCCGGCTACGGAGGCGGCGCTCCCGTTGGCGCAGTGGTTTCTGACTCCGTTCTCATCGCTCCAATAGGTAAAGAGAAGGCCGCAGTGGCAACCGTCCCCCTCAAAGGAGCGCTGGCGTCCGGTGTTGACGTCTCTTTTGACAGCGTTTTGGGCCTTTCGTTTGCCGACGTGAGCCACGGGCTCGCGTATGCCATGAAAGGCAGGCTCTTTTACACCTCGGACGGCGGCGCCACATGGAAGGACGTCACGCCCTGGCCCATGCCCAAGCCCTCGCCGCTTCCGCCGGACATCACCGTCAAGCACCCGAAGATCGAGATGGAAGTCACGCACCCGGGGACGTCGGAGTTGCTGAGCCCGTTGGCGCCATCTGCTGGCGGATCGTTAGGTTCCAATGCCCACACGAGCATTCACGTCGGGTTCGACATCGCATGCGCGCCCAGCAAAACGCAAATGGGGGTGTGGTGGACTTATAGCCCCTACTATGATATCGGCATCTATTTGGGCGGGGTCAACGTGGACTGCAAAAACAATACGAATTTGGTGTCCGACTGGGTCTCGAACGTGGCTGGTAAAGCGGGTAGCGCAGACCGCAGTGGTTGCGGTCTGCGGCTTTTGACTTCGTTCACGGAAAGAACCGCGGACACAACATCGGAGGACCGCGCTACCAACTGACCGTGGGGTTCTCCTGTTTCAAAAGCCCACGGACAGGAGAGCACTGTCCGTGGCTACCAATGATCTGCCCTCTAGTTCAAATACAGGGATCCTTGCTTCGCTCAGGATGACCGGCGGGTGGCGCCCCGCTTGATCGGGGCGTTCAGCGAAGCTGAGAAGGTTTGGAATGGCGTTGTCCCGGAACTGCCCGGCGATGCCCGATAAGGATGGTCGCCACGGACTCACAGACTTGAAGCTCAAAAAGAGGCCCTCTCGCCACGTGAGACCGCAGACACTGCAAGGCGAGTATCTGCGTCACCCACCTTCCCGCTGACCGACGCTCTGGGCAGCACGATTGCGCTGATTGATTCTACCGGAAAAGATCTTTGTGCAGCCCAGCCTGGGATGGAACCGCACGCCTCAGTTTGGCAACCTACCCGCACAGATTTTTCTTGACATAGAGTACTCTATTATATAGAGTGCATGTTGTGAGCCTGGCCGAACAATCAAAGGCCGGGCTGGTTCTGAGGAGGGTTACCTATGAAAACCGTATTTAACCGTTTCCCCTCGTTGCGGTTGATTTCCGGCGCGTGCCTTGCCGGAGCGTTTGTCGTTTCGCTGAGTATTGTGGCTGCGGCGAAGCAGCCGGGTTCGAACAGCGTGCCCATCCAGCTCGAAGCCATGCACAAGCTCGATTTTCTTGCCGGGCGCTGGTCGGGACCCGTCACCATTATGCGCGGCCCCGGCCAGCCGCTGCGCCTAATGCAGTCCGAGGATGTTCAGTACAAGCTTGGCGGTCTGGTGCTCCTCGTCGAAGGGAAGAGCACAAACGCGGCCGGCAAAGTCGAGTTCAGCGCCCTGGCCACGATCTCCTATGACGACGCCACCGGCGCCTATCACATTCGCGCTTACAACGGCGGCCACTACGTCGATTCAAAACTCTCCCTGCTTTCCCAAGGTTTTTCGTGGAGCTTCCCGGCTGGCCCGGTACACATCGTGAACACCATGCACCTGACCGCGAAGGGCGAATGGCAGGAGGTTTCTCAAGTCGTCATGGAGGGTGCTCCGCCGCGGCCAAGCGTTCGGATGCTGCTCCGGCATCAGCCCTGAGGCAATGCGGAAGGCTGCGGCAGGGGCAGCGCAGAGTCTGTGCATTTCATTCTCTGTTTTTTTGATCTTAATTAATGAAGGAGAATTGCCATGAATCAAGAGACATCGCCAAAGGACCTGAACGACCGGCTGAATACGATTGAAAGCATGCTCGCCGAAGGGCGGCGATCCACCGGATGTTGGGGCTGGAACTTTGTGCTTTGGGGCGTGGCTTTTTATGTGGCGATGGCCTGGTCCGCGTGGGGCCAAAGCGCCTGGGCGTGGCCCGTCACGATGATCGCGGCCGGGATCATCACCGGTATTGTAGCCTCCACCAGGGCGGGGGGCGGAGCGGAAACCACTCTGGGCCGCGCGATCGGCTGCCTTTGGCGTGCGGCTGGGATCTCGATGTTCCTTCTCCTCTTTTCAATGGGCATTTCCGGCAAATTGACCGCCCCGCAGCTGTCCATTGCTGTCGTTTCGGGCATGCTCGGCATGACCAACGCGGCCTCGGCTTTTACGCTGCGCTGGAGGGTTCAATTGGGCGTCGCGGTGATCTGGTGGGCGGCTGCCGTGGCGGCGTGCTTTGCCACGGTGAACCAGGCCGTGGTCATCTTTATCATCGCGACCTTTGTCGGCATGATTGCTTTCGGGGCCTATGGAATGGTTCGCGACAGCAGGGCAAAGCCGCATCGGGGTGCAGCACATGCCTGATCTGCCGGAGTTGAATCCTGTCATTCACGGCAAGCTGCGGCTGGCGTTGCTTTCGCTGCTTGCGGGCGTGGAACAGGCCGATTTCACCTGGCTGCGCGAGAAAACCGGCTCGACCGACGGCAACCTTGGTGCGCAGCTCGCCCGGTTGGAAGAAGCTGGCTACGTGCGGGTGGAAAAGAAGTTTGTGCAGCGAAAGCCCAGGACGATTTACCGCATGACCGACGCCGGGCGCCAGGCCCTGGCGGAGTATGTTCTGGCTCTGAAACATCTCCTCGGCGCCGCCATCGACATTTTTTAAAGCGGGTAGTTACGTTCGGTGATTTCTTTACCGTGGGTTCTTCCTGTTTCACAAGCAGGGAGCGTAGTCCGCCATTGCTGCGGTCTGCGGCTTGTGACTTCGTTCACAGAAAGAACCGCGGGCCTCAGAAACGGAGGGCCTCGCTACCAACCGGCCTTGCAGGTAGTAATCTTAATCTTGCCTGACGATGTCCACCGAGATCTCCACCGCCGGAATCGTTCCTCTGTTCTCAAGCCAGTGTGTGGCGGGTGGCGCCCGGATGGATCGGGACGCGAGGCGCCGGCATGAGAATCCTGCTTCGACCGCGATGGGTCGGGCGTATAATTCATCCGTTGCATAGCCTCAAATGATGGGTTCGCGTTTAAAGACTCATTGATCGGCCACCAGGAGTGCATGATGACCAGCTTCTTGGAGATTCTTCTGCTAGCCGCCGCCATTTACCTGGCGGTGAAGAGCCCCAGGAAGTGGCGAACTTTCGGCCGTATGATGGTCGCCTTTGTAACGGTGTTGCTGCTCAGCATTATCGCGAGTGTTTTTATCCGCATTGGCGATCCTGAGGTCTGGGGAGCGGTTGGCCGCGTGGCCGGGTTGCTGGTGGCCGTTATCGCGGGCTGGCGTCACGTGCGCTCACTGACCCTCGCCAAAAGTGAGGCCCTGGAACAGCCCCGCCCGGATGACCAAACCGAAAGTCTGTAGCGCGGGCGGCGCATCTTCGAGGGGGCCATTCGGATGCTTGCCGGGCGTATGCATGGGCCTCACAGAGTAGGCTACATTCAAGGCCTGAAGACACCCAAATGGGACGTATGGGATTTTCGATGCGCAAGAATGCAATTTTATAAGTTGTAGATAATAAACAACTTATTAAATTATTATGATGCAAAATTCGCTTTAAGGCAAATTGTGTTTCATTTATGAGCAGTGGGTAAAACTTACAAAAAGGCTGTTCGTTGCTTCGGAAGGTGAGCGGCTGGCCACAGGGTATCTACTCGCCCTTGCCGCTGAAGATATAGATCCCGCCCATGTGGACGTTGAGCTGGATGTCCTGGGTCCCGTAGGGGTTCCAGAAAAGCACCTTCTTGCTGAAGCCCGCGTCGTTCTCCCCGTGCAGATTGCTCTGGACGTTTCCCAGCCACGTCTTGGCGCGGACCGATCTCAGTCGATCAGGCGACGGGATATCAATCTCAACCTGCCCGTAATTGACCATGATCTTTTCCTGACCTGCAAGGCCCTGGACCTTGACATCTCCGTCCACGCATTTCAGGACCAGGCTGGCGTCGTAGGGCATGTGGATGTGGAAGTTGACGGACAAGCTGGACTCTGCTTTAAACGGGCGCCACGGCCTGCGCGATGGATAGAGAGTGCGAAGCCGGATCATTTCATCCTGCCCGTTCAGCAGGATTTGTACGCGCTTGTACTGGTTTTCGGCCACCTCTCTTGACCGGGCCTCCACCACTTTTTCCGCCTCGATCTCAACGTGCGGATCGTCCCAGCCAGTAATGTAAATGTCGCCCGTGCGCGTTTCCATGGTGAGAGTGCCCTTGGAAAACAGCCGCACGCGGTAGTGGAATGTCCGGCTGAATTCATCGGCGCGTAGAGCGATCGTGAAGAAAAGCATGGAGCAAAAGCCGGCGAGCAGCAGTCGAATTGTTTTTCGGCTGGTTTTGCGCATCGGTTTCGTCACGTCGATGGCTGCCAATGCCAGGATACTATTACTAATGTGAAGGGGCCGGAGATTCTTCCGCTTGTTTCGCCTGGTTTTTCAGCGTCTCAACCACCAGGTCTTCCCGATTGGCTTCCAGCGTTTTGCCCAACTTGTTATATACGCCGGCAAGCATCGAGTGGGCCTCAATATCCTCGGGGGCGAGATTGATGACCATATCGAGCTCAGATTCGGCCTTGGGCAGCTGGTTCAGGATCAGATATACGCGGGCCAGCCCAAAGTAGGCCTCATAAGCCAGAGGTTTGATCTTCGTCGCCCGGCGGAACAGCGCTTCAGCCGCGTCATATTGCTTCGCCGCAATCTCGGAGTCCCCGGCGCTGACGTAGACTCCGTAAAAGTCCGGGTTAACTCCCAGTTCGGCTTTGTATTCGTCGAGGGCAGTCATATTGTTTCCCTGGCTGGCGTAAATATTTCCCAGGTTGTAGTGGGCGAGTGGCAGACCGGGCGAAATGGCGAGGGCCTTTTTCAGTTGCTCGATGGCAAGCGGAATGTTGTTCTGTTTGCTGAGGGCTATTCCCAGCATAAGGTGCGCCTTGGCGTTCTGCGGGCTGGCTCCGAGAAACGTTGTGAGCATTTGCGTCGCTTCGGTATAATCGTCAGCCTGCATGTCGAGTAACGCGAGGTCATAGTAATTCTGGAGGATGGTGGGGTCCAGCCGGATGGCCTTCCGGAAACTCTTGCGCGCCTCGTCCTGCAAGCCGTTTTTCGATTCCGCAGCTGCCAGCAGGTGCATCAGGACGGCGGAATTCGGAAACTCCTCGACTGCCTGGCGGGCGTCGGCCAGTGCGGACCTGTAGTTCCCCGTTGAGAGTTCCCATCCGATCTGGTGCGTCAGGCTGGACTGGGAGTCCTGCGCGTATGCCCGCGGCGCCGAACCCGATATGCAGAAAGCAATAGCAAGCACACACATTGTGGTCAGGCGCCTTTGCCGGTCAGCCATATTTTCCCTCTCTGGGCATGGTAGGCAGGGTTTTGCGGCCAAGTCAAACTCCCTCGAAATCAGGCCGTTTCCTCAAATTGGCATAGCGGTCAGTCGGAACCGCCACGTAGCGTTACCGGCCCGGCGCGGCGGACCTCACTGGTGAACCAGTGGGCGGACCGAAATTCGTGTGTTAGAAAAACCAACCGATGGTAGGATGGACGTTTCATAAAGGCGTGGCATTGTTGCGGCCGGCAGATTCCGGCGGCATAGTTTTCGCCGCTTCCCGAAAGGATTCACACGGCATGTTTTCATCCGGTATAATCTATCGCCTTAGTATTCAGGGTTATTGCGCTCCTGGCCGGAATGCCGCTAGCGGATTGCGGTGCGGTCGGTGAATATTCGTAACACTAAAAAGTACACAACTTGTCCATGCGGCAGGGGAAGGCGTCCCGAAGCTGCAGTCCCTGTGCCAGCCAGACATTAAAGGAAGAGGCTCACATGCAAACACTCAAATTCAAGCCCGCCACTTATAACCGTTTCCTGAAATTCGTGGCGGGCCTCGGCGGGTTGCTGTACGGCATTGACGTGGGCATCATTGCTGCGGCCTTGCCTTACCTGGAGGCGACTTCGGGACTGACGGCAGGCCAGATTTCCTTTGTGGTGGCGGCCGTGCTGCTGGGCACGGTGATCTCCACCTTGTTTGCCGGTGTCCTGGCCGACGGCATGGGCCGCAAGCGTCTGATGATTCTGAGCGGCGCGTTGTTTGCCGCCAGTATTCCCATCATCGCGCTCTCGCACAGCTACGAGTTGCTGATCATTGGCAGGTTGTGCCAGGGCATCAGCGCCGGCCTGATCGGTGTTGTGGTTCCTCTGTATCTTGCCGAGTGCCTGGCGCCGGAAGACCGTGGCCAGGGCACGGCCATGTTCCAATGGCTGCTGACCATTGGCATCGTGGCGGCGGCCAGTATCGGCATGTACTTCAGCTTCCGCGTGGATGAGGTCGCCAAGTTGGGCAACCCGCAGATGCTGTTTGCCTACAAGGATTACGCGTGGCGCAGCATTTTCTGGGTTTCACTGCCGCCGGGCCTGATCTTCGTGTTGGGTGGATTTCTGGTGGCGGACTCACCGCGCTGGTTGTTCCAGCGCGGGCAAAAGCAGCTTGCGCTCGATGCTCTTCTGCGTTCGCGCACGCCCGAACAAGCGAAGATTGAACTTGAAGAGATGGAAGGCAATCAGGCCATGGAACAGGCCAAGGCTGCGGGTCGGCGTATTGCTGAGAGCCTTTTCCAGCGCAAGTACGTCATCCCTTTTATTATTGCCTGCGTGATTCTGGCATTGAACCAGACTACCGGGATTAACTCCATCATCGGATATAACACGGCCATTCTGATCCAAAGCGGCCTGTCGGACGTGGCGGCGCATTGGGGTTACATCCTGTTCACCGTGGTGCAGGCTCTGGCCACCGTGATCGGCATGGTTCTGGTGGACCGCAAAGGGCGCAAATTCCTGCTTTCACTGGGCACCGCCGGAATTATCGTTGCACTGTGCTGTACGGCTTTTCTCTTTCACCGCGGAGAACGCAACCGCGTGGATGTAAGCCAGGTTGTGCAATCGATGGTGAACGCGGATCAAAGTATGAGCATTCACTATACTCCGGAGTTGCAACAGAAATGGCTGAGCGCAGCCGGAAATACCACCCTGACCGGCAAGCCAACCACGCTGACGGTCATCTACGCTTACGGGGATTTCAGCGCTGTGACGCCGGCTATGGTTTCGAACCAGCCGCTTTCCACTCCGGTCAGTATTACCCGGGAAAACTCCGTTCCGGGCAACAAGGTCGTAGCCTTCTTCTCAAATCCTTTTGGTAATCTTGATCAGGCCAGGACGGCCCCGTTGCGCATTGAGCACGCGCTGATCACGCCCTTGCCCGGCCGCACCAATGGCTGGCTGGTGGCCTTGACGCTGTTCATTTTTGTCACGTTTTACGCGCTGGGACCCGGCATTTGCGTATGGCTGGCGCTGTCGGAGTTGATGCCCACCCGCATCCGTTCAAACGGCATGAGCATTGCTCTGGTCATCAACGAGGCTGTGGCCACATTCCTGGCGGCCATCTTCCTGCCTGCGGTGGGGCGCTATGGCTACACGACGATGTTTCTGCTCTTCGCGGGTTGCACCGTCTTCTACTTTATTACTGTGGCTTTCTTCCTGCCGGAGACCAAGGGTAAGACGCTGGAAGAGATCGAAGCTCACTTCTCCGGCACGCATGCAAAAGCCTGAACCGGAACTTCTGCCGGGAGCCACTGTAGGAGGGCTCCCGGCCGCATCCCTGACAGCTATCTTCGTTATTGATTAGCGCCGGTGCCCTCCACCACCACCGCCGCCGCCGCGTGCGGAGCTATGCGAAGGGGCCGAGTACGAACCGCGGGAACCTCCACCGGAACTGTGGTAACTCGGGGCTGACCTACTCTGGGATCCTCCACTATAGCTTGGCCTGGAATAGCTTGGCCTGGAGTTGCCGCCATTGGACCTGTACCGGGGTTCACTCACGATGGGTTTGTTCAGCCGCAGCGGCGGGCGTGAAGAATAACCTGGGTTTCCGTAATTGGGCTGCCGTTCAACACGCGGCTGGGAATAGCCCTGAGGTCGAGTTCCTCCGTTATAAAATCCGCCTCCCCGCTGCGCGGGGGCTTCCCGTTGCGGCTGAAAGCGGTTCCATCCTGCGCCTCCATTGTTGTAGCTCTGGGGCGCGGCCCTCGAGTTGTTGTTGAAGCCCCCTTCGTTTCTCGGGGCCGGCTGCGGCGCCGGCTGAGGAGTGAATTGGCGGAAGCCATTGTTGCTCGGCTGGCTGCGCGGTGCGGAATTGCCGCCCTGGTTGAATCTCTGCGAATTATTGTTTGGAACTTCGCGTGCCGCACCAGGCGCGTTGCCGGAAAAATTACGGAAGTTCGATTGAGGTTGCACGGAGCGAGGCCCGGTGTTCTGCTGTGGTTGCGGGTTTTCACGAACGACCGGGGCGGCGTTCGGGCGTCCCTGGTTGCCGCGCCCCTGATCTGCCGGCGCTCCCGTCCCGAAGTTTCGGAACCCGGGCCGGCTCGTCTCGACGTTGCGGCCGGCTGGGTTTGCGTTCTGCCGTGATTGCGGATTTTCCCTGACCACCGGGGCCGAATTCTGGCGCCCCTGGTTGCCGCGCCCTTGAGTTGCCGGTGCCCCTGCACCGAAGTTGCGGAACCCGGACCGATTCGCTTCAACATTGCGCTGGGCCCCGTTCCCCGGGCTCTGCCTCGGCTGCACGTTTTCGCGGACAACCGGAGCGGGAGTCTGGCGTCCGGTGTTGCCCGCGTTTTGCGGCCCGGTCTGCCGCGACATCTGGAACCCGCGGTTGGCCCCGGGGGATGCGCCAGGACGGTTGGCTCCCGGAGTCTGGACATTATGGGTTTCCACCATGTGACGGATGGAAGCCGCCTGGTTGTTAAAGGAGTGCTCACTGGCGGGCAGCGCCACGGCACGCCGCGTGAAGAACCGGGTGTTGTTCGCGCGGCCCCTTGCCACGGCTGGAACAGCTACATTGCGGTTGGTGACCCTCAGGCTCTCGCGCGTCGGAACCACGGGCAACGTACCATGGACCACCCTGGCATCGTTCAGCATGGTGGCGGTTACGATCTGGTGATTGCGCGGCACGGCTTCACGACCAAACCGGTCAGCGGACATGGTGACAATGGCCCGCCGCACATGGAAATTGC
>JAJXZM010000134.1 GCA_021780055.1 Acidobacteriota bacterium | reverse complement strand
GCAGATGGTCTTCACCAACAAAACTTTCGGCGTACACTTTGTAAACATCCTCGGTGCCGGAGGGCCGGGCAGCGAACCAGCCGTTTGCGGTCACAACCTTCAGCCCGCCGATAGGTTGGCCATTGCCGGGGGCGGTGGTGAGCATCGACTCGATCTTTTCGCCTGCCAGTTCAGAGGTTTTCACCTGCTCGGGCGCAAGTCTTACCAGGATTTTCTTCTGCTCAGCCGTCGCGGGAACATCAATGCGCTGATAGGCCGGCGCGCCGAACTCCGCCGTCAATTCGGCGTAGAGTTCACCGGGGTCGCGACCCGTTACGGCGGTCATCTCGGCAGCCAGCAGGCCCATAATCATGCCGTCCTTGTCGGTGGTCCAGACAGTGCCGTCGCGCCGCAGAAAGGAAGCTCCAGCGCTCTCCTCGCCGCCGAAACCAAGCGAGCCGTCGAGCAGTCCCTCCACGAACCACTTGAAGCCGACCGGCACCTCCACCAGCTTGCGGCCCAGTTTGGCCGCCACGCGGTCGATCATGCCGCTGCTCACCAGTGTCTTGCCCACGCTCGCCCGTTCCGGCCACTCAGGCCGGTTACGGAAAAGGTACGAAATGGCCACGGCCAGATAATGGTTGGGATTCATCAGGCCCGCGCTGCGCGTCACAATGCCGTGGCGGTCGTGGTCCGTGTCGCAGCCAAAAGCGACGTCAAAACTGTCTTTCAGCGCAATCAGCGAAGCCATGGCATAGGGCGAAGAACAATCCATGCGAATCTGCCCGTCCCAGTCGAGGGTCATAAACCGGAATGTCGGGTCAACCAGCTTGTTAACTACGGTGAGCGGCACACCAAAACGCTCGCCGATGCGGTTCCAGTAGGCCACACCCGCGCCGCCCAGCGGATCGACGCCTATTTTCAGCCCCGCGCCGCGAATGGCTTCAAGATCAACCACGGCATTCAGGTCGTCAATGTATGCCGTTGCGTAGTCGTGCCTGTGGGTCCTCGGGGACTTCAGCGCCTTTGCCAGCGTGGTTCTGCGGACATCGCGAAGCCCGGCTTCCATCAAAGCATTTGCGCGGGCCGCAATCCAACTGGTGATAGTGGTGTCGGCCGGGCCGCCTTCCGGAGGGTTGTACTTGAAGCCGCCGTCTTCGGGAGGATTGTGCGAGGGCGTTATCACGATGCCATCGCCGCGCTCCGCCTTGGGCCGGCTGTTATGGGTCAGGATCGCGTGCGACAGCACCGGAGTGGGCGTGTACCCGTCGTCACGGTCAATCATCACATCGATCTCATTTGCCGCAAGAACTTCGAGCGCGGTTGCGTAGGCGGGTTCCGACAAAGGGTGGGTGTCTTGGGCCAGAAAGAGCGGTCCGCAGATCTTCTGCTCGCGGCGGTAATCGCAAATGGCCTGGGTAATCGCGAGGATGTGGCCCTCGTTAAAGGAGTTCGAGAGCGAAGAGCCGCGGTGCCCGGAAGTTCCAAAAGACACTCTCTCCGCGGGCACGGCAGGGTCGGGCTTCCCGGCGTAATAGGCCGTGATCAGTCGTGGAATATTCACCAGCATCGAAGGATCGGCGGGCTGCCCGGCACGTGGATGCACCATGGATATTCGTCCTCCGTCAGATTGTCAAATTACGGACTACCCGTGAAATCGAGGAGCAACTTCCAGACAACGCTTCTGCAAAAAGCATTCTATCACCGTCTCGGCAACACTCTTCCATCACCGCCAACCGGCACCAGGCGGACGCTGGCATTCGCTCTTACATCGGCCAAAGCGACCAATGCCCCGCCCCTCAAAACGATCCGTTGCTTTGATAGCGCCGAGACCCTTTCACCAGGGATGATAATGCCAACCAGATTCAGCGGGTCGGCAGCAGAAAGCACAGTTGTTTCGCCGGAAGGGGGCGCATTGCGCAAAGCACGCAGTGATTCCACCGCGACAGGCAGTCCGAATTGCTCGCCCAGAAATCCATCCACAAATCGTCCGCCGCGGACTTCACCGCGGTCTTCCATGCGGCGGAACGCCTGCAGCAGGTCTCGCCACTTCAGGGGAAAACTTTCGCGGACCGTCAGTTCGCGGAAGACCACGCCATACCGTTCCAGCAGTGCCTTGCAGATGGATTCCGTTGCCCGCGTGCGGTCAGGTGTTTCGCCGGAATACAGCAGCGACCAGCGGCCCGTACTGTGCCGCGGCCGGGAGGCACGCCCGCGGCCCTGGCCGGATCGGCGCTTCGGATCAATCAACGCCCGCAGGTTGTCGAAGCCGTCGGCGGTAACACGCCCTGCCGCCACAAGCTCCCACAGGGCGGTCTCCACTTCTGATTTCAATCGCCCGGTCCCCCGAACAATGTCCGAGAAGAATGAAGCTCCGCGCTGTTCGAGAAATTCAAGGGCCTCCTTCGCGGCATGGCTCAAGCCTGCCGACCCATCACCTTGCTGCAGGTTGCCATGACCGATCCAGTCCGCCTCCTCACGCAGGAAAAACGAAATAGGAGCCACGCTGGACGGGACCACGCGTTGCGAAGACGCTTCCATGCCCCCGCCGCTCTCCGCCTGAGCCAGGATTGCCGGATGGGGCGACATCCTTCCCCAACCCACCGTGCCCATCAGGCAAAGGCGATCAAGCAACTGTGCGTCGTAATCGGCAATCCGGCGCGCCAGGA
>JAJXZM010000272.1 GCA_021780055.1 Acidobacteriota bacterium | reverse complement strand
GCGGAGGCCAACCTCCAGGCCGCCCAGGCCACTGTCCAGTCAGCCCAGGCGATTTACGAGAGAAACATCATTGACGCTCAAGGTCCCGACATACCCTTTCTCAAGGCAACGCTCGACCGCGACCGCAAACTTGCCGGTGAAGGGTTGATTCCCGATTCAACACTCGACGATGCCAAAAAGGGATATGAGATCGCCCTTAACAAACAGTTGTCCGCAAAGCGGAATGTTTCCGTCAGCAAGGCCGACATCGCACGTTCCCGCGCTCAGGTGTCACAAGCTCAGGCCTCACTGGACCAAGCCAAAGAGGACCTGCAGAATTCGACTATCGTCAGCCCGATCGATGGCATCGTTCTCTCCCGTGACGTTGAAGTCGGTGATGCTGTAAGCTCCATCCTGGTTTTGGGTTCGCAAGCCACACAGCTTTTTACCGTCGGAAACATGAGCACGGTTTACGTGCTCGGCAAGGTTGACCAGGCCGACATCGGAAAGGTCTACATGGGTCAGGCAGCCAGGATTCGGGTCGAATCGTTTCCGAAGAAAATCTACAACGGTAAAGTGACCAAGATCTCACCCATGGGCGTGGAAAAAGATAATGTCACCACCTTTGAGGTGCGAGTCTCCATTCAGAACCCCACCGGCGAGCTGAAAGCCAACATGAGCGCGAATGCTGAGTTGATTATTCAGGAAAAGCACAACGTCCTGCTTATTCCTGAAACCGCTGTTGTTTATGACAAGGACCACAAGACCTTCGCGCACACTCCCGCCCAGGAGACCAAGCTGGGCTGGAAGCAGGTGCCTATCCAGATTGGGATTTCAAATGGCATCAACGCCGAAGTTACTGGCGGTCTCAAGCAGGGTGAGCAGGTGATTCTGCAATAGCCGCCTACGCGTCGGCCTTTCTGAAAGTACTCTCTGCCGGATCTTCCTGGTGAATTGTCATGGCTTTTCGCGACCTGTTCCGGGACACAATCGAAACTCTGTGGGCGCACAAGCTGCGAACGTTCCTCACCATGTTCGGTATTGCGTGGGGAATCATCTCCATCATCCTGATGGTGGCCGCCGGAGAAGGCCTGCGCGTGGGGCAGGAGAAACAGATGGAGACCTTTGGCAAAGACATCATGATTGTTTTTGCCGGACGGACCAGCATGCAAGCGGGCGGCATGCGGGCTGGCCGCGACGTTCATTGGGAATCTACGGACTATCAGATCGTCAAAGCGCAGTCGCCATCCTGCGAGTATGTCTTGCCGGAACTGCACCGCTCGGGGATCAACATTCGCAGTCCGTATAACAGCGCAACGCTCGAGGTAACGTCGTCACTTCCTGCTTTTGCCTATATCCGTAGCATTTCAATCGCGGAGGGGCGCTTTTACAACTGGAACGACCAGAACAAAGCCCATCGTGTCGCCTTCCTGGGTAGCGACGTGGCGAAACAGCTTTTCGCCTCAAGAGAGGCCGTGGGCAGGACCATCTATCTGAACGGTATTCCCTATACCGTGATCGGGGTGATGGAGCACAAGGAACAAACCAACAGTTACGACGGAATGGATGTAACCAAGGCTTATATCCCGTTCAGCGCCATGGAGCAGGACTTTCCGGATCCCCCTCCGGCCCAACCGCACACCATTGACAACCTGCTGGTAACCCCGCGGTCGTTCGCCGAAGACGAAGACTGTCAGGGACAGGTCCGCCGTTCGCTTGCATTGATCCATCACTTTGATCCGCGCGACGAAGAGGCGGCTTCCGTCTGGGACACCGTGGAGAACACCAGGCAGTTCAGCATGATGACCGACGGCATGAAGTACTTTTTGGGAGCAGTAGGCTTGGTCAGTCTGCTGCTCGGCGGGATTGGCGTGATGAACATCATGCTCGTGGCTGTGCGTGAACGGACGCGTGAAATCGGTGTCCGCAAGGCTGTGGGAGCCACGTCCAGAGCCATTCTGTGGCAATTCTTTGTTGAGACTCTGATCGTTGTTTTCTTAAGCGGCGGCCTTGGAATGGGTGTGGCGTACGGGATTTGCTGGCTTGTAGACCTGCTGCCACAGCCCGCATTTTTTGCGGGGCTACTGCCCACGTGGCAGTCGGGCGTTCTGTCGTCTGCTCTGCTGGGAACGGTGGCCTTGCTTGCGGCGCTTTATCCTGCAAACCGTGCGGCCTCCGTGGACCCCATCGAGTCGCTCCGGTATGAAGCCGGAGGATAGCTGGGGGCAGACAAGCAGACGGAGCACAATGAGGCACTTTCCAAGGGGACCGATAGGAGCAGGATCATGATTCGGGAAGTCTTTGGCCAGGCATGGAATTCCTTGCGACGGCAGCCCTTGCGAAGTGGGCTGACGATGCTCGGGATCGTCTGGGGAATCGTGGCCGTAACAACCCTGATCGCATACGGAAAAGGTTTCCGTGGAGTTCTGATTAAGGGGTTTGAAGCCTTCGGAAAAAGCGTGGTGATCTGTTGGCCGGCGCAAACCAGCGAGCAGGTAGGCGGCCAGCGTGCGGGCAAGAAAGTCCTGCTTGAAGCGGAAGATCTGGAATGGGTGCGGGCGCGGGCAACCATGGTGAAGTATGCCTGCCGGGAAACTGTCCGCTGGCTGCCGATCTCTCATGGCAACCGTTTTGCCAACACGGCCATTCGAGGCGTTTGCCCTGAGTACGGAGAGA
>JAJXZM010000064.1 GCA_021780055.1 Acidobacteriota bacterium | reverse complement strand
ACTTTCATGTTATACGGGACCCCCTCCCGCTTTCTTCCCCGTAAAGTTCCGTTCCAAACTTACGTCCTAGGATATATCCTGATTCGAATTTCGGCAAGTTCCAGGATGTCAATACAGGTTTTGACACCCGCCCCATGCAAGGGTTTGCAACATGCCGCCTTGAGCTAATCGACTAAATCGTTAAATATCAATACGATGGGATAAATGAGCTTGGCGTTGGGTACTTGCCTACCGAGGGATTGAGGGACAGTTCTACTAAAATTCCAGCGCTGCGGCATCTGTTCCCCATGTTAGTCCGCCCGCTTTGCGCGCAGAAAGAAAGAAGGCTTAAGGAATGACGGCCATCTTCAGTTCACCGTTGCGGTTCTTCATTCGCTGGAAAAAGCGCGGCAATTCGTTGAGGGGAATTTCACCGGTCACAAAATCCGAGGCGCTGATTTCGCCGCTGGCAACCGCCTGAAGAGCCTTACGAATGAATTCCGGCGTGTGGTGGAAGGTGGATCTAATCGTAATTTCAGAGTAGTGCAGCACAGAAGGATCAAATTGCACGTGGCTGCCACGCGGGCAGCCTCCAAACAGATTGACGGTCCCTCCGCGGCGAACCATTTGTACGGCCCATTCCCAGGTTCGCGGGATCCCAACGGCCTCGATAACCGAATCAGCGCCGTGGCCGCCTTCTGTAAGTTGTCTCACGGCGGAAACGGGGTTGTCCATTTCAGAAATGTCAAACGCCGCATACGCACCAAGCTGTTCTGCCGTGCGGACCTGGCTCTTGCGCTTGCCGAGAGCGAGGACGCGGACACCGCGGACGGAGAGGATTCGGATAAACTTCAACCCAATGGGTCCGCACCCAACAACGACCGTTGTGTCACCCGAACGAATGCCGGTCTCCTCGATGCCGCGCAGAATGCAGGCGAGCGGTTCGACCAGTGCGGCATCACGAAAATGAACGTGTTGGGGAATTTCCAGAGTGTTTTCTCGCACGATCCGCCCGGGAATCCTGATGTACTCGGCGTACGCTCCGTTATTAAACAGGAGCGAATTGCACAGGTTTGATTGGCCCTTCCGGCAGAAGACACACTTGTTGCACGGGGCTGAATTGGCCGGCACCACCCAGGATCCGGGCTTCAGGCGATTGCCAACCTCGCTTCCAACCGCTTCGACAACTCCCGATAGTTCGTGCCCGAAGACAGCGGGAGGGACGATCATCTTGGCATGATAACCTTGTCGCCAGACTTTCAAGTCCGTACCACAGGTCAATGCCACTTTGACGCGAACCAATATTTCATCCGGCGCGAGGTCCGGAATCGGGATACGTTCAATTTTAAGATCTTCACGACCGTACAATACGGCGGCGTTCATATCGCCGTTAAAACTCGTTTGCATTAGGGCACCAATATAATTTTCAATGACTCCTCAGTAGGATGAGCCGCCAGATCCAGAGCCTGGTTGATTTGAGAAAGCGGAAAACGATGCGATATCAATTCACGGACGGGCAGGATGCGCTCGAAAATCAGGCGCGCAGATTCCGCCTGTAGATCAAATGAAGCACTGTAACTGCCAAGTATTTCCTTCTCGTCAATCCCCACCGTGGCCGCAGGGAATTCAACCCGCAGCAACGGATCATTATAAGCAAAGAGCAGGACGCGCCCTCCCGGCCGGGCAATGGTCAGAGCCTGCTCCAGGAGTTCACGCTGAGGAGCGGCCACCAGAACCACATCTGCACCGCGACCGGAAGTCCGGGCTCGGACGGCCTCAATCACATCACTTTTAATAGGGTCGAATGACTCTTCAGCCCCCAGTTCGACGCTCTTCAGTCTGCGTGCAGCCATGGGGTCCGCCGTCATCACTCTCGCGCCTGCGTGAAGGTGGGCCAGAAGCATGAGCAACATGCCGATGGGTCCCTGGCCGATAACCAGAACACTCTCACCCGCTTCTATGCGCGCTTTGTAGATGGCTTTCAGGCAGGTATTAACAGGCTCGACAAAGGAAGCTTCCTCAAAACTGACATCGGGAGGAATCGCAACCATTCCGCGCGTTGCAATCCAGTCCATTACGCGGACGTATTCGGCAAAACCGCCGCCGCTTGGCCGGAAACCACTGGTAACGCCAACCTTCTTGTAAGTCGGGCACTGCGAATAGAGTTTCCGCTCGCAATAGAAACAATTCCCGCAAGGGATGTGATGAAAGGTCAGTACGCGATCGCCTGGCCGCCACTGCTCGACACCGTCGCCCACAGCCTCGACAACTCCGGCGATCTCGTGGCCAAAAATCTGCGGCGGAGGCAGGAAACCATGCTTGATCTTCTTGATGTCGGTCCCGCAGATGCCACAGGCGCGAACATGCACCAGCACTTCACCCGCTGAAATCTCCGGTACCGGGACCTCCTCAGGCGCCACGCGGCCTTTCCCGCGATAGACGCCAGCCCACATGCGGTCTTGGCGCTGCCTTGTTTCCGACGCAATGCTGGTTTCTGTTCGAATGGGTGTCATTGGCTGATGTGCTGGACGTTCAGGTCCAATTTCTCCTTATATCCGGCCAAACTTACGGCATAAGCATCCAGAAATCGGGCAAGGGAAACGGCGGCTCGTGAGCTTCGAACGCCCAATCGAACCAGCGGCCACACTCGCCGGGGATCACGAACGACCTGGCCCAGG
>JAJXZM010000329.1 GCA_021780055.1 Acidobacteriota bacterium | reverse complement strand
CATATTCAGAACCATTGCAATAATTTCCTTGAAACGGTCGATCGCGCGCTGGAATGCCGTATTGAATGGGACCGGTTTGCGGTCAACCGAAGGGGACATTTCACACTGGTACGCCCGTTCCCGGTCAGTGTTGTGTTTGATAATGAGACGGCACGCTCGCAAACCGAGGAAAACCCGCCCGACGCTGAAGAACTCTTCAAAGAGTTGGGAGCGGAAGGTACATTAATGGGCGTGGGCGTGGACCGCATGGATTATACGAAAGGAATCGTGGAGCGGTTCAGGGGCATTGAGCGCTTCCTCGAAAAGTACCCCGAGCATCAGGGCAAGTTCAGCTTTGTTCAGATCGGGGCCCCAAGCAGGACTGACATCCAGCAATACCGTAATCTGGTGATAGAGATTGAAGCGGAGGCTCATCGCATCAACAGCCGGTTTCAGAAGGGCGCGTGGAAACCGATTATCCTGCTAAAACGGCACCACAGCCATCAGGAGATTATGCGTTACTACCGGGCAGCCGATTTCTGTATGGTGACTTCCCTCCATGACGGGATGAACCTGGTGGCCAAGGAGTTTGTCGCCACGCGCAACGATGGCCAGGGCGTTCTGATCCTGAGCCGGTTCACTGGGGCCTGCCGCGAACTGCGCGATGCGCTGATCGTCAATCCGTACGACACCGAGCAACTGGCGGAAGCCATCCGGTTTGCCTTGTCGATGGATCTCGAAGAAAAGAGGCTCCGCATGCAGCGAATGCGGCATGTTGTCCGGGAACATAATATTTACCGCTGGGCGGCGAGCCTGGTTCGCGAACTTTCTGAAGTCCGGCTCGAAAGGCCTGAACCCCTGAAAGTCCGGTAGCATAAAGACCAACCCGACTTTTCAAAAGAACATTTTGAAAAACTTTCCATCCGGAAAGCCGGTGTTAACATGTTGCCATGACAAGGACCAGTCCGGCCCGCCACCGCCCAGGTGATTCGAGAATGCTGAAAGGCCCGCCCAAGGGCCCTTCGTCCCGCAACAATCTACCACCAAACCATCTTTTGGATTGCTGGGAAAAAGTGGGCAGGCAAATTCGCCTGGCACGCCGAATTGTTGTGTTTCTTGATTTTGACGGGACGCTGGTGCGATTACGTCGCCAACCCAATGATGCCTTCCTGAGAGGTCCCGTTCGGAGGGTTCTGCGCGGACTGATTAAGCATCCGAAAGTTACGCTCTGTTTCATCAGTGGCAGACAGCTCGGCGACCTGCAACAGCGGGCGCAGGTGGACGGCGCCATCTATTTTGGACTGCACGGCTGGGAACGTAGCAACGGAGAGCCGCCAGACCTGCCGGGCACGCGCAAGCTACGAAAATCAATGGACCGGGTCCGGCAACAAATTGCCGGCATCCCGGGAATAAGAATGGAGGACAAAGGAATCTGCTTTGCCGTCCATTATCGGACCGCCCGCAAACCAGCCGCTGAGAAAGCCCGCGCAATCGTTAAAGAAGCGCTGGCAAGCCTTGGCCCCGGCTTCAAACTGATGTCAGGGAAAAAGATCTGGGAAGTTTATCCGGCAGAGATGGGAAACAAGGGCCTGGCAGCAAAGGACCTGTTAAAACAGATTCCGGGACGCAAGCTGGTCATCTTCGCAGGAGACGATACGACCGACGAAACAGCTTTTGCCCTGCTCCGGAACGGCATCACAATACGCGTGGGCAAGTTCCGGGCGACAAAGGCGAATTTTTTTGTGCGGGGTCCGGCCGAGGTTTTGATTTTCCTAAAGAAGTTGGAGGAAACGCTGACTCGATAAGGGCTCAATAGTCTTTTCAGTTCGCCACCGCGTCTTACCTGACTTGCATTTGCAACCAGCGTGCTTCGCGCCTGGGCCGGCTTGGCCACGAGCACGTCCGCGAACAACTTCTGATTACCAGCGCTCTGCGCAGTTACATGACGCTGTTTCTGCACTTGATCAGGCAAGATTGAAGCCTGCTTGCGTCATTTCCTGCCCTGCTGGCTTCCGTGCACCCGTTCCAATGATCCCCTGCGGGCTACTTTTTCAGGCCCTCTCGGGCCGACCGGACGGCTTCCAGAAATTTGCGGGCGTTGGCGGTAATGACTTCTGTCTTCCCTTCCCGTAGCGCCTTGCTGGAAACAAGCTCGCCACCGACGGCTACGGCGGCGGCGCCTGCCCGGATATAGTCCGGCGCAGTCTCAAGATCGACACCGCCGGTCGGAACAAAATCAATCTGCGGAAGCGGTCCGCGGAGTGATTTGATGTATTGCGGCCCGCCCACTGGAGCGCACGGAAAAACTTTCACCATGTCGGCGCCCGCCTGCCAGGCTGCAACGATTTCCGTCGGCGTCAATGCGCCGGGAACGCACGCTTTGCTGTAGCGCCGCGACGTCTCGATAACCTTGACGTCAAGAGACGGGGTCACGATAAACTCTGCGCCGGCCAGCAGGGCCGCGCGGCACGTCTCTGAATCGAGCACCGTGCCTGCTCCCAGCAGGACGCTCTCGCCAAAGCGCTCCACCACATGCTCCATTACGCGAAGGGCATTCGGCACGCCCATCGTGATTTCCACCACCGGGACCCCGCCGGCGACAACAGCTTCGACCGCCTTAAACGCATCGTCCGGATTCGAAACCCGGACAATGGGAACAATGCCCACTTCTCGAAGTC
>JAJXZM010000149.1 GCA_021780055.1 Acidobacteriota bacterium | reverse complement strand
TGATTTACGGGGGGCCGGGTCTGGGGCAGACGCTTTTCTCCGACAGTCCGCAAAACCATCAGCTCATCTCCTACGACCAGGTGATGGATGAGGGTGGTGAAATTTATTACGGCATTCCGTATCAAGGGAAACTCTACAGCATCTCCTACGTCGAGGCGACATTGGTGGTTTTTGACCCGTCGCGGCCCTGGAACCAGGGCGACAAGCCGGATTCAAACCCGCGCACGATTCTTCGCATCCCCAAGGAACAGTACCGGCCCGTGGGGGGGATACATCTCGGCCCGGGTAGCAAAATGTACATTGGCACGCAGCCCGATTACGGAATGATCGGCGGTGCCCTGTCCGTTTTTGACCCAACTACAGGAAAATTGGAGGTCCATCGGAATCTCATTCCCAACGAGGAAATCAGCGCTGTGGCTGCGGATGAGAAGTACGTCTATTGCGGGGCCGACCCAAGCGGCGGAGGCGGCAGCAAGGCCGTGGCCACCAACAGCCACTTTTTTGTCTGGGATCCGAGCACCAGAAAGATCGTTTTTGACCACGTGCTCAACAATGCCCATGGACTGGGGGCAATCGCGGCAGTCAAAGGTCACGCTTACTTCGTGACCGGCAACCAATTGATGGACTACGATCCGCAGACCGGCACGCTGACACCAATTTACCACTTCGACCATCCGCGTTCCGTTCCCTTAGAAAGTCTCCAGGCAGCGAAGGACGGTACGCTTTGGGGCATCCTGGGTGGCGAACTTGCGCATATTTTCCCGGCGCGCCGGGAAGTACATTTCTTTCCGGAGACAGAAGGCAAAGCGACAAGCGGGTTGACAATTGGCGCTGACGGAACAATCTATTTCGGCAGCGGCACCCAGGTGTGGGTCCATCATCCCAAGTCTCCCAGCCCGCCTGCCAGCTTTGGACAATGAACGTCACGGTACTACTTCGGGGGCGCCTTCTTCCCGGCCTGGCCGCAGGCGTTACTATTGAGTTGTAATTGGGTGATCTGGGGGCGTGATCTTTTCAAGATCCAGAAATGCCTGATGGAGATGCCCGGAACCGTAGTCATTTACAAAGGCCTCGATCTCCCGGGCAAGCTTCCAGTAATCGAGCGTATCGCCCAGCGTATAGCGACCGTCGATGGGACCTCGTTTGAGCAAATTGCCCGGTGCCTCCTGCGCCAGACCCGGATAATCCCCCGAAGCGTTGCGCCTATAGAGACTGTCGCGCACGCTGAGGAAATAAAGCTCCCGCGCCACATCCAGACAATATCGGCGGCGCTCTGCCATGGTTGATTTTGTCGCCGCTGATTCAAATTCGGCAGCCAGCAAAGAGCTGACAAACTTTTTCATCTCGCCGATCAACTGCTCGTCCTGCGCGATGGCCTGCGGCAGAAGCTGTCGGTTGTAGTCCTTGATTAGGAAGCTGCGCGTGAGCGGAACCAGCCGCGCACGCGGGCTGGATACAGTCGTGACTCGAACAGGATTGGGATTGTCGGCAAGAAACACCTCCCACTTGTCAAAATATCCATCGCCGTTGGTGTCAAAGTAACGGATCTCCATGTCTCTGGTGTTGTCCACCAGGTGCCCCACTTCCACCCAGCCTTCACTCGCGCCGAAAAGGTGGTAACGCTTGTCCACCGCAGAATAATAAATTTGCCGGCGGTCTGTCTTCCTGGAAGAATATTCGCGCCGCATGTTCCAGCGGTAGGTGGGACCTCCGGTGTTGTAAAGCAGACGCCGTTCGTAAATCCAGAACTGGCCTTCCCAGCGGTGGACGCTGCGCGCTTCATCCCAGGTAAAACCGGTCTGGCTTGCCGGATAGTCCAACGAGGCGGCGAGAGCTTCATTCCACGGAACGCGGACAACCGTCTGGGGCGGCCGGCGGCGCGGGTTTGTATAAAACATGTGCGGATAGCGATAAGGGCGGTCGCCCACCATTGTGAATCCAAAGTTGTAATGAGGGCGCTCAGGGTCAAGATGCCGCGGCTCTGGGTCGATATTAAAACTCAGCCGCACGTTCATTGCGCCCATCCGTGCAAGCGGAGCCGCCTCGGACGCCCACATGTAATCGTAATTGTTTGCGTAATCACGGTCCTTTCCGGAGTTGCTGCTGAGGGGGGCGACGCTAAAGCGCGTGACGATGTCTCCCGGGCCATCGCGGTCCGGGTCCCAGAATGCAAACGGGCATTCGGAAAGCGGCTCCCAGGCGTGGGTCTTGGGATTGTATTTGTTGAGGTAAATCATGTCGTTGCCGCGGAACTTGCTGGTAAAGCCGTCCGCGGCATACTGCCAGTTCTTCAGCGAAAAAATCTGGGTCCCATCATTATCAAAGTTTTCACCGAACCATCCAAAACGGAGATACCCGTCCTTGTAGTACCGGATCTCCATTTCGTCGGCTTTGCCGTCGCCATTGTTGTCAATGTAAACGACCATGCGATCAACCAGTCCGGTCCCCTTGTAACTCACGACGTAGGCGGTAGCAACCTTGTTGAGGATGTTTTTGGTTTTTCCGCTGTCATCAATCGCCTCGATAATATTTCCGTCCTTGCGCTCGATGAGTGTGTCCGGGCGACCATCGTGATTCAAGTCGAGAGTGAAGCTCTGACCTTCGGTAAGGGCTTTTGCCCTAGGCCACCACGGCTTGTTTAGAAACGTCAAACGGCCGTCGGGCGTCATGGCCGTTTCACGCATGTACCACGGCAGGCCCGCACCGGGCGGAGAGGCCGCCACAGAACTCACAACCACCGCACAAAAACACATGAAAAAAATGAATCGCCCCATTAAGGTCTCCCGCGCTTAACTCTCGGATCCGCCTGCAGCCGCAGCGGCGTAATGGCGGGCCACTTTCATGATTGCCGCGCCGATTTGCTCAACATGACTTTCGTTGTAGTTCTCATTCCAGTGAATCGCAATCACCTCGCCCAGCACCTTTTCGGCCTGGGAGCACAGACCGGCCTTGTATTCCTGGCTGCCGTAGGAACTGAAAGGATAGTGCGAACTGCCAAAAGTTCGCATCTCCGAAAACAGGCTGGAAAGATACAGCGGCTTTACGATGTAGCGCACCCAGGCCGGAACTCCTTCGGCAACTAGCGCCTCGCCAAATTGTTGCGCGGGGACGCCCGCGCTACTTTCATCGATGCGCAGCATGTAAAGCCAGTATGATGGATCCGTATTGGGGGGCACATAGGGTGGGCGAACGCCTGGCAATCCGGCAATCATTTGCGACAGTCGCCGTGCGCTCTGTCGCCTGCGCTCAGCCACGCCGGCCACTTTTGGCAACTGCCCCAACGCCACTGCGCCCTGCAGTTCGCTCATTCGGTAATTCTGTGCCAGAAACAGAAACCGAGCGGCGCTCAAATTCTTTGTATCGCGCGGCCAGGCTTTATCGGCAAATAGAGTCGCGCGATCTGCAAAATCCGGCCGCGACGTCGCCATGATTCCCCCTTCGCCGCAGGTGATGTGTTTGGTCTGTTGCAGGCTGAAACAGGCAATGTCACCGAGAGTACCGACAAGTTTCCCATCGTACTTTGCCCAATAAGCCTGGGCGCAGTCTTCAATCAGTGCAATATGATGTTGGTCCGCAATAGCTCGCAGTCGCGCCATCTCACAAGGCTGGCCGGCCAAATGGACCGCAATGATCGCCCGCGTGCGATCGGTAACATTCTGCTCAACTGAATCGGGGTCGATCGTCATCGTGTCAGGATTCACGTCGGCAAATACGGGAATACAATTCTGCCAGAGGGCAGGGAGGAGAGATCCGATGTCCGTGATGGGTGGGACGATGAATTCGTCGCCGGGCTCCGGATCAAGCGCCGCCACTGCCAGATGCACCGCCGCGGTCCCGCTGGAGCAAGCCACCGCCCGACCGACGCCCAGTTGGGCGGCGAAATCCTGCTCAAACGATTTCACCATTGTCCCACCGTTGCGGCTGAGGCAGCCGGACCTGAGCGCCTGCAACACAAGTTCTTCCTCTTCACGCCCGAACGTCCGCCCTGCCGAATCCAAAAAGGTGGGCAGGGGCGCAAGGACCGCTTTGGGTCCTCCGAATAATGCCAGTTGCTCGTTCACTTGCCTTTTCCTCCCATGGGTAACCGGACGGTCACGCCTTCTGCCGCTGATCGGTAAGCGGCCATCGCCGCCTCCACCGAAGCACGCCCGTCCTGACCGGTAACAGCAGGCGCACGCCTTTCGCGGATGCTGTCAATAAATTCCTGGTGCTGCAAGCGGTACGCCTCCAGGCGGACGGGGTCCAGCATTCCTTTTCCTTTCCAATCGATTGCATCTTGCCGCGCGACGACAGACCATTTTCCCTCGCGGCCCAGGCGAAGCTCCCCGTAAGCGTCTACATCCAAGATCCCGGTCTCACCCACCACCCAGGATAACGAGGCCGTGCGTGGAAATCCAGGTTGGGGAATCGCCCACGATTCCCAGAGCGTCGCCATGCTTCCGCCGCTCAGGCCGAACACCGCCATCGTTGAAACCTCATTCCCGCTCGCGGCGTCGTTCTGCACCTGCGCGGCCACGCTTTGAATCTCCTGGCCGCTGAACCAGCGGATGCGGTCAATGTTGTGAACGGCGTGGGCAAGCAATGTGCCGGAGCTTTCCGGCAGGCTCTGCCAGGATGGGAGTGAAGCAAGACCGCCGCAATTGAGAATCTGTTCCTGGATCATGGTGACGCGGCCGATGGCGCCTTCCTGGATCAGTCGGTGAGCCTCGCGGTTGCAGATCCGGAAACGCTGGCCGAACATGATCATCAGGTTTACGCCGGCCTTGTGAACCGCGTCCAGAATCCCGTCACAGTCCTCGACCGTTGTGGCCATGGGTTTATCCAGCAGAATGTGCTTCCCCTGTTCAGCAGCTTGAATGGTCTGCCACGCATGCTCAGCGTGCGGTGTGCTGATCAGAACTGCGTCAATGTCCGGGCGTTCCAGTAGCTGCGGCACCGTGGCTTCGTGCGCCGCGTGGTATTCGCCGGCAAGTTGCGATGCGCGAGTCCCGCCTGTAATCGCCACAAGTTCGGCACCTTCAAGATAACGGGTCACCGTCTCCGCATTCGTCCTGCCCATGAACCCCGACCCGATGATTCCAACCCTGACTTTATCCATCACCATTTCCTTCGGATTTGTTCATACCGCGTTGTCGGCAAGCACTACTGGCGTTTCGAGCACACCGATTCCTTCGATTTCTCCCCGCATGACGTCGCCGGGCTTCAGACTGATTCCGCGACCTTTACCGACTCCCGCGGGCGTTCCCATCGCAATGATGTCGCCGGGCTCGAGCGTCAGGACCTGCGAAATATAACTAATGGTTTCAGGAATGCCGAAAATCATCTGAGAGGTGTTCGCGTCCTGCATCAGTTGGCCGTTCACCCAGAGCCGAATGGCGAGCGCGTGCGGGTCCGGGATTTCGTCGGCGGTAAGGACTTCCGGACCGAGCGGGCAGAAACCGTCAAACCATTTGCCCATCAACCAGTCAAAAAACGGATCGAATTCACGCACTTCTCGGTTGGTCATCCGGCTATTGAGATCTCGCTCGCTGACGTCGTTCAGGACGGTGTACCCGAAAACATACTTCATAGCGTTTTCGCGAGGGATGTCCCTCCCTCGCTGCCCGATAATCACAGCCAGCTCAATTTCCCAATCGACAAACACGTTCGCCTGGCGGATGAGAACCGGCTTCCCGGGCGCTGTGATGCACGTGGAAGGCGGCTTCATGAAAACCTGCGGCGTGATCCGGGATGTCTCGTCAACATCTTTGAATCCGCTCTCGACGATATGCTCGTGATAATTCCCGGCGAGCGCCAGCAGCTTGCGGACGT
Organism: Acidobacteriota bacterium; assembly: GCA_021780055.1. The sequence goes on along the minus strand of JAJXZM010000149.1, from coordinate 4,530 downwards.
CGCGTAACGGTGCATCAAGGCGCAGCCCGTCCGGCTCTTTCAAAACCTCCCGTTGGAGCGCTTGGGAACCCGCAACGTTTTCAATTATCGCGGAAAGCTGCTCCGGGCCAACGCTCTCCTCCGCCATGAATGCTGTAAAGGTTTCGATGTCCCTGGCTAGCAGACGCCGCGCCGCCAGCGTAACATCCATGACTTGCCTTCCGTATTTGAGCCCAAGATGCACCTCTCCCTCATCTGTAAAGAAGCGCAGAAAACGCAATCGACCTCCTCCGGATTCTAATGGCCGCCTTCGATGCGCAATAAGCGGCAGGCGTTAGTGTCCAGGATTTGCTCGCGGGCAGAGTCAGAGATCTTCGCCCGCAGAACTTTCTGAAGATTGGCGGCGCCGTTCTGGAGTGGAAGCCCCGTGCCCAAAAGCAGGTTGCCGCTCCCGCACTGCTCCACCAGCTTTGCAATAGCGTTAAACCCCTGGACGCATGAGGTTTCCAGATGCACTGAGGAAAACCGCCGCATCAGCGAAGCGGCCGCCTGCAGTTCATGGAAATAATTGATGCCGCTTAAAATCCAAGGCACGCGTGGGTGGCGCTCCACAAGCGCTGCAATCCAATCCAGTCTGAGTTGCGGCAACCCCCAGTTCATAATCACACGCAGCGGGAGCAGAACCGGCCATTGGCGCGCTGCGGCGTCTTCCAGAACCTGCTCAACAAAAGGCTCATAAAGTGGATGATAAGTATGGTACTGGGGATAGAGCCGCACTCCATGGAAGCCACGCGCCTGGAGCTTGCCAAAATCAAACTCGTGACCGTGGAGTGTATTGCTCAGCTCAAGAGGACCCAGACATGCAAAACCCAGCAACTGTTGCGGGAAGGTGCGGATGGCCTTCCCGGTTTCCTGGTTGCCTTCTTCCCACCCCACAAATAACCCTCGCGTCGAGCAGACCACCGCCCGGTCGATCCCGCAGCGGCCCAGTTCATCCACAACCGCCGCTGGTGTACAGATATCAACTGGCCAGTGGGGCCACTTGCCGAAATACGCGCAGATGTCCACGATCATGCCGCAATCCTCATGAGTCGTTGGATGTTTCCACCCATAATCAGCGCTCGCTCCTCTTTCGTGATGCGTGTTTCCGCAATTTTGGTCAATTGCGCGTAAGGATCAAGGAGAGGCGTGTCCGTTCCGAAAATGATCTTCCGCGGTCCCAGCGTGGCAACGGCCTTTTCTACGAATCCCGAGTCGAGTGTGGAGCTGGCCGTTTCGAGATAGAGGTTTTCAAAGTGCTGTGCCATCATAATGGCCCGGTTCCAATCGCCGAAGGCAAACGGCTGGCCGCCCGCGTGCGCCATCATGAACTTGCACTCCGGCACGCGCGTCATCAGGTACTCGCATTCCGCTGGCGTTGTGTGCGCCAGCACGGGCCAGTCAAATTCAACGCACTTTTCCATGATGGGAATTGTCCATGGCTCGGCGATGCTTGCCTCCGGCGTGGAGTATATCTTGAGCCCTTTCATGCCATAGACTTCGTGGCAGCGCATCAGGTTATCGAGGGCTTCAGATCCATAGCGCGTGGAATGCAGGCTGGCATAGCCAACGATACGATCGGGGAAGCGGCGCATTTCCTCATAGAGCGTCTGATTGCCTTCATGCATGTCGTAGAAAAGTGCAGTCAGGTCCGTGCAGCAGATCTTGTCAAATCCCATTTCGTCCGCTACTCGGACCAGGAACTCGCCATCGACGCCGATCTGGAGCCGGGCGGACTTTCCGATATGGACGTGCGCATCAATGATCATGATGGTTTAAGCCGAATCCTTCACTCGAGGCAACTGCTCAGTAAGCTTCTCCCTCTATCCGTTGCGGCTGCGGAGTTTGCTCCAGCCGTTCGTCGCTGACCACTACTTGGGCGTTCACACGCTGCTGCAGGCTCGCAAGATAGTGGAGCAAGTCCGTGATGCCGCTTTTCTCCCATGCTCCGGCGACGGCATATTCTTCCTCAATCGACTGGCCGCAACTCAGCGTTTTCTTGAAGATGGCGACTTCATTCTTCCCTTCCGGCGTAGTGACCGGCGTAGAAGCTGAAGCCGTCTCAGGATTGAAGTATAGCGCCAATGCCAGTCGGCCGGTTTGCTGCCGCTGTTCACCACTAAGCATGAGCAAGCCGGATTCATTGCCGGTCTTGCCCTGCGGAAGTTCGCGGATGCCCGCACCCACTTGATACACGTTCCCTTTGCGCATTTTCACAGGAGTGATTCGGACCCGGCAGCGCACAAATGCGTCCCCCGAATCAATACTGTACTGCGCCCCCACGGCAACCTCATCGTCGTCAATTTTCCAATGGTCGAGGGTCGCCTCAATGATGGCCCGAAGCGGCCCATCCGCCACTACCCGGTAATGCGGAACATCCTCTGCCGACGGCTTGTGTGCATAGTCTGGCACATTCATGGGCGGGCGGTAAATCGTGCCATCCCGTTCAAGGAAAATGCCGCCTAATCCAAGCGTATCGCCAATGTGAAGGACATCCTCGCCCACCACGAAATTCATATGAGCCGCCAGGTACCCGTTCAGGTCATTGTAAAGCCCCTCGTGACCGGCGACCCGGCCTTCGATATCCAGGAAAAAACCACCGTAAGTGCGGTAACCGATGATCTCTGATTCCAAGGCTACGGTCTGGTGGTTGTACCCGTAGTTGTGCGAAGCATGGACCGCTCGCGGATAAACAATCTTTCCGTGCAGTGTATTAGAAAAATAAATCTCCACTTGCCTCGATTCATGCGGCTTCAGCGTCATCGGAAACTCGAACTCATCCGCCATGCCGTCGCCGTCAAGGTCGTCAACCTGCGAGGGAATCACCGTCACCGGATATTTGCTTCCCGGCTTGTCCTTGACGACCACAATGGCAAGGCTGCCTGGAAAGCCCAACGCAACCTTTTGCAGACCCGCAACCGGAAGAGTAACCAGAGTGTCTACCGGGGCACTGCCAGGATTGGTGACCGTCACGTCAAGACGCTGGGCGAAATTCGGCAAAACCCAGTCTCCCGCTGGCGGCGCTGCATTGCAGAGCACGCCCTGCGCCAATGCAAGCGCCAACCAAAGCGACATCTTTCTCAGCATCCGATTCTCCTTCTGACCAATCAAGGAATGGAGTTTTCACCATCCCTCGCGGTCAAATGTTCACTTCCCGCAGGGCCAAGGCACGTGAAGAACCAGCTTTCAATCGCTTCTCGCCGCCCTGTATTTCCTCTGCAATGCAACCCCTATCAAACCCAGGACGGCGCCCACGGCAAGATCAATCGAACGGGCAACCGCCAGTTCCGACCATATCCCGGCAACAATCAAGAGAACGGCCACGCCGATGGTGGACCATGCGATGGCCGGGCCTGGGGATATCGTACGCTTCTCCGGAACGTCCTCGCTGGTGATCGGCCGATCGAGGTCCCGGAAGAAATCACCGATCCGGGCACGCTCCTCGGAATTCACCGGCCACCAGACGCTGCCCGCCCACATAGCCAGAATGGTCACCGCTGTATTGAGAAGTATGGAAATTCCTTCGAAGGTGTAATTTGTCCACTCGGGCGAAAAACTGTTGATGTGCGGCAGATACCATATCTTAAGCGCCAGCGTAAAAATGCCGGTGAACAAGCCGGCGACGAATCCGGCAAGTGCCCCCCGCCAGGTGATCCTGCGGATGGTTAGCCCTGCCAACAAAGGCAAAAAAGTTGGCGCAATAAAGAGTCCGAAAACGGTGACCATAAGATGAAAGAGGGATTGCTGATGGCTGAAGGCAATCCAAAGACTCAAGCCCACCGTAAGGACGCCCAGAATCAACGTATTGAGCCTACCGATAGCCACCAGCGTACGCTCCCTCGCGGCCGGGTTGATCAGGCGGTAGTAAACATCCTGTGTCAAAACGCTTGCGATGGCGTTGAAGTCCGCGCTGACGGTAGCCATTGTCGCGGAAAACATCGCGGCAACGATGATCCCAACCATGCCTACCGGAAGGAATTTCAATACCAGCAGTACGTAGGCGTCCGCCGTCCTGTGCTGGGCGATGAGGTCTGGAAGCAGCTTGCGGCCAAGCACAGCCGGCAGGATCATCAGGGGCGCGCCAAGAAAATTCAGAGCGGCTGCGGTGTAGGCTGCTTTTGAGGCATCGCGCTCCGTCGGGACGGAGTAGTATTTCTGCGCCAGCGCCCAGGTGCTGTTGTAACTGATGGCGATCAGCACCGCAAAGCCGATGATGTAAATCCATCCATACGGCCCGCCGCTTGGCCGGAAGAAGTGTTCCGGATAGCCCTGGAAAACAGACCTCCTGCTTCCAAAGGCCAGCAAGGTCAGGGGAAGCAGCAGAAGCATCGCCAGGATTTTCATCAGGAACTGAACGAAGTCCGTCACGATCAGCGCCCACAAGCCTCCAAGATATGTGTACGCAACCATGACGACCCCGCAAAAACCGATGGCCGCGGGCAGGCTGATTCCGATGCTCAACGCCAGGAAGAGACCTGTGGCAAAAACCTTCAGCGCGTCGTCGAATATCTT
>JAJXZM010000010.1 GCA_021780055.1 Acidobacteriota bacterium | reverse complement strand
CACTGGCACGGCTATGGGCACGATCTGATCTTTCAGCTTGCCGCTCTTGATGGCCGCAATGGCGCGCCGGTGGCTTTCGAGCGCGTACTGGTCCTGCCGCTCACGCGAGATCTGATATTTTTCCGCAACCAGTTCGCCGGTCATGCCCATGTGGAAATCTTCGTAGATGTCCCAAAGGCCGTCGTGCACCATGGAGTCAACCAGTGTCCTGTCGCCCAGGCGAAGTCCCTGGCGGGCGCCTGGCAACAGATACGGACAGTTGGTCATCGACTCCATGCCGCCCGCAACCACGATGTCGTTGTCGCCGGTTGCAATGCCTTGTGCAGCCAGCGCTACGGCCTTCAAGCCCGATCCACAAACTTTGTTGATGGTCATCGCGGCCACCCGCGGGTTGAGTCCGCCCTTCAGCGCCGCCTGGCGCGCAGGGTTCTGACCCAGGCCCGCCGAGACCACGTTGCCCATGATGACTTCATCCACATGGTCCGGATTGATTTCCGCTCGCCGCACCACCTCGCGTACCACGCAAGCTCCGAGGTCCACCGCGGAGAAGGAGGAGAGAGAACCTTGAAACTTGCCTATCGGAGTGCGGACTGCGGCAACAATTACCGCTTGTCGCATAACTGATTCCCGATTATGTCGCTGCCGGGGAACGAAGTCAAGGAGACAGCCTCGGTGCGGGACTTTCCCTGGCGTCTGCAGGTGGGACGGTTCGACTATCGCGGAATGCACTATGAGACGCCCCACCGGGACGTTTCTACGGCAGGCTTGAAAGGCTTGTCTCGGGAATCATATTGAGGCACTGGCGCGGGGGCTTTGCCAAAATTCAGTGGTTGCCACCCGCGCCAAGCCATTCGCGCTACCGCCGTTGGTGGTCAGGGGTCTTGTTGTTTTCGCCCTCGTGCTTTCCCTGGTTCGGAGGATGGCCTTGCCGTTCCTGTGCGCCGCGGCCTTCATTCCGGCCTGCTTCCGGTGGGCGGGATTCACGCGGATTACGCTGCGCATTGGCAGGCGCGCTACCCCGGTTGGCCGGCCGCTCATACCCTGGCTGGGCCGGAACGCCACGCTCCATTTGCCGGTTGGGCGCTGCCTCCTGGGGTGCATGGCGTATTGGGCCCCTCTCAATGGGTGCAGGCGCAGACTGCCCGCCCTCGCGACTACCTCTCACTTCGCGTGGAGGTTCATTGTACGGAGCGCCTGCGCGCGTTGCCCGCAGCGCACCGTTGCCCCGAAACTCGCCTGGCTTTGCCGTAGCGGCAATTCCCGGCCTGCCGCGATTCTCGCGGGCCCACTGCGCACGGTCAGTCCGGGCCCACCGTTCCTGCTCAACCTGCTGGTTGATGGCCCCAAACCGCCGGCCACGTTCCGCTGCCAATTCCGTGGAAGTGGGGCGGGCGTCGATTCCGCCGCGGCCGCCGTTATAGCTGATGCGAGAACCTCGCTCGTTTTCAACCACTCGCTGGCTGTAAACGTTGAAGATGTGAACGTCGGTAATGTGGTTGACTTCGCGGTTGTAGAAGAACCTGCCGCCGTTCCAATATCCGCCGTAGTAGCCATGGCCCGGGTATCCGAACCCGTAGTCGATTCCGCCGTAGAAGCCGACAGCCGTTCCCCAGTAGCCCGGATACCAAGCGTAGCCCCCGTTATACCAGCCCCAGTAACCCGGGGTCCAGAGCGCACCCACAAAAGGTGCCATCACCCAGGTGCCCGGCACCCAGTAGTAACCGTAGTCCGGGTCCCAGGCCCAGTATCCCGGCGTCCAGACATATCCCGGTCCCGGGCAAGCGGGCTGCACGTAGACCGGAATGGCCGGCGGGCCGAAGCTGACAAAGATACTTACCGACGCGGACGATTTCGCCGGAGCGACCACCATCGCCAGTGCCAGCAGCAACGACCCAATCAGGCACGAAACCATCGTCCGTCGTGTCCACTTGCCGCGCGCGGCGGTCAGGGGCCCCTGTGTCCCATTTACCGGCCCCGCCTTGTTACCTGCCACTTCTCCTTGCGAGCTTTGATTGAAGGTTCGAGCCTTTTCCGAGGACCCATACCAGGATTCAGTGATTTTGAAGTTCTCTCTTCGCATCGAAGCACCTCCTCGGGCACTTCCATAAACTGGATGTCCTCCCATCCTTGAGCAACCCTGTGGCCATTCTCATGGCTTTCCGGGTAACCTCTGGATTCCCAAGATGGTAGACGTGCCTGCAACGGTGGGAGTTTCGTTCCGCGCCAAGGCAAAGCATTGTCGTTTACGCAAAATTTACAAACCTGCCGTAACGCACCAAACCCATATTGGCAACTGATTCTGCCGGAAGATCCTTCAGAGGCCGCGAACTGTTGCGTGCAAAAGGCCCATCATATGCATTTGATTTGTTCCAGAACTATGCTGGTGCGTGGCTTGAGGCCGGCCCTATGCCTTGATGGCAGCAAGGGATTGTGCCAAAATAGGGGTCAATCGGGAATTCGATAGAAATGGCGGTTTGTCTGATTCGGATTGAAACCATAACGGAAGTGCTATTCATAGCGCAGGAGAAGAAGTGTACTCCGATCTTAAAACATTGATTGATCTCCAGCGATTAGATCAGGAAATCGCTGAACTTTCCTCCCGAATCGATATCTTTCCAAACCAAATTCAGTCCATTGAAAAACAGCTAAACGATTTTATC
>JAJXZM010000414.1 GCA_021780055.1 Acidobacteriota bacterium | reverse complement strand
TACGAGACGCACTCATACACCGAATTGGAAGAGGAAGGCTTCGAGCACCCGGCAGAGACGCACGAACTGAACGCACTTTCTGAAGAGGCGACGTCAGGTGATCGCCCTGAAGAAGCAGCAAAGGCGCTGAGTGAACAGTCCGAAAGCAGTCTGAAGCCGGCTCCTGAGTATGGCTACGACTATTCAGAACCCTCCCAGCACGAACCCGAACCACGGCCCCGAGGATGACGATTTCAGCGGCAGGCAGATGTCGTTCCTCGAGCACCTTGAGGAACTTCGGCAGAGGCTGGTCCGCAGCGCGATTTCGGTTTTCGTCGGTTTCATGGTCTGTTTCTATTTTTCCGACAACATCTACGGCCTTCTCGCCAAGCCATTGACAGACACGCTCGCGAGTCTGCACATGGCGAACAAGCTGGTCTATACCAACCCCGTCGATCCTTTCAATCTCTATATCAAGCTGTCGATTGTGGGCGGTATTTTCCTGGCCTCGCCGTACATCCTGCTGCAGTTGTGGCTGTTCATTTCGCCGGGCCTTTACCGGCATGAAAAGAAGTACATCTGGCCGTTTGTGGGTTTGACCAGCGGGCTGTTTTTTACCGGCGGATTCTTTGCCTACCGGTTTGCATTTCCCGCGGCCCTCAGGTTCCTGCTGGAATTCGGGCATCGCTTCACGCCCATGATTACCATCCATGAATACTGGAGCCTGGCGCTGACCATCATCCTGGGTGTCGGCGTTGTATTCGAGTTGCCGGTTGTCATCCTGCTTCTTTCAATTTTCGGAATTGTCACGCCGAAGTTCCTGATCAAGAATGTCCGCTATGCGGTCATCATCACAGCCGTTGTGGCGGCAGCGCTGGCCCCCACGCCTGACTGGACCACGCTGTTCATGTTCTGGCTGCCGCTGGTGGGCTTGTACGTTGTCAGCATCGGTCTCTCCTGGCTTGTCTACTACCGGAAAAACTGGAAGAAGCGGCATGAGCAAGCTTAGCGCCGGCAAGCTTCCAGGCCTGATGCTTCTATTCAGTCTCCCGCCGATACTCCTGGCGAGCGCTCAGCGCGCCCAAGCGGCGGATCCCTACGCATTCAATGGCGGCCGCGCCTTTGCCGACCTGCAGCATCTGGTTTCCTTCGGTCCCCGGCCGGTCGGCTCCAAGGCCCTCGAATCTTCCCGGGCATGGATTATTGGGCAACTGGAAAAGGCAGGCTGCAAGATGGTTCAGGACCGTTTTGTGGGCGCGACTCCGGTTGGCAACATTCCGATGGTTAATCTGATTGCCGAACTTCCCGGCACAGAACCGGACCACGTCGTCATGATTGCCGGCCACTACGACACCAAGCTGGAGAAATCTTTTCGCTTTGTCGGCGCCAACGACGGCGGATCAAGCGCGGCGTTCCTGCTGGAATTGGCTCGTGAGCTGGCTCAGACTCGTCACAAGCTGACTTACTGGATCGTCTTCTTTGACGGTGAAGAGGCCGTGCAGCATTGGACCGATACTGATAGCACTTACGGCAGCCGGCATCTGGCGCAGAAACTGACCGCAGACGGAACCTTGAGCCGGATCGATGCCATGATTCTTGTGGACATGATCGGCGACGCGCACCTGGACATTCACTGGGACCAGAATTCCACGGCCTGGCTGAACAAGATCATTTTTCAGGAAGCAGACAGGCTGGGCTACTCAAGTTATTTTTTGAGGTCGCCCGTGGCCATCGATGACGATCACATTCCCTTTGTGCAGGCGGGCGTATCGGCTGCGGACGTGATCGATCTGGACTATGGCCCCGACAACAGCTACTGGCACACCGCGCAAGATATTGTTCAGCACTGCAGCCCTTCCAGCCTGACGATCGTCGGGCGCGTGGTCAAGGCCACCCTTGAAAAGCTGGGGAAGTCACCGCACGTGCAGTAAGTGCCTTCAAATAGGAGAAACTCCTGTGTTGTGGACGTTCATCGAGCGAATTGTCATTTAAACTGGCAGGAGAGCAGGCGTTACTTATGCGTGGCGGCTGATTTTCCACCGAAGCTGGCCGGCAGGTCCTGCGAAAAAGAAACTGCTGACCCTTTGCTGACAAAGGAGTGGCGCGGAGGCGTGGACTCATCCTTGAACGGAATATCGGTGCGGTAATGCGCGCCGCGGCTTTCTCTGCGGGCCAGCGCCGAGGAGGCAATCAATCGCGCGGCGGTCAGCATGTTGCGGGCTTCGTGCCACTGCCGCTCAAGAGGAACAGGCTCTTCAATGGATAGTTCATCAAGTTGGTGCACGGCTTTTGCAAGCCCTGTTTGCTCGCGTATGATTCCGACCTTGTCCCACAGAATTTGCCGGAGGTCCGTCACAACCTGTGCGACGTCAGTGCCGGAAGCTGAAGAATGGCCTTTCACGCCTGGGCGGGCTTTTGCCGCGCTGGCCGCGGGCTCTGAGCTTGCGGCTTTGGAGTGTTGATGGCAGGAATGCCTTCGGGCGCTGGCGCCTGCTCTAGCGCCGTAAACAAGGCCTTCAAGCAGGGAATTGCTGGCAAGGCGATTGGCGCCATGGACTCCGGTTGCGGCTACTTCCCCCGCCGCATAAAGACCTTCCAGGGAAGTGTTGCCATTGAGGTCGGTTGCAACTCCGCCCATGGCATAGTGCGCGGCAGGGCGGACCGGCAGAAGATCGGTGGTGATGTCC
>JAJXZM010000434.1 GCA_021780055.1 Acidobacteriota bacterium | reverse complement strand
AAGATCATTGGTGAAGAAACAGAAAACTACGCGCAGGGCTACTTCGTCTACGATTCCAAGAAGTCGGGTTCAGTGACGGTTTCGCATCTGCGCTTCGGGAAAAAACCGATCCATTCCACCTACCTGATCAGCAAGGCCAATTTTGTGGCCTGCCATCAGTTCGGGTTCCTTGAGCGATTCGACGTTCTTGCGAATGCAGAGCCGGGATCGACGTTCCTGTTGAACTCTCCGTATGGCACCGAAGACGTCTGGGAACATCTTCCCCGTACCACCCAGGAGCACATTGTCAATAAGAAGCTGAAATTCTACGTAATTGACGGTGTCAAAGTAGCCCGTGATGCAGGCATGGGCGGGCGAATCAATACCGTCATGCAAACCTGCTTTTTTGCTCTGAGCGGCGTGCTTCCCCGCGAGGAAGCTATTCAGCAGATCAAACACTCGATTGAGAAGACCTACGGCAAGCGCGGCGAGACGATTGTCCAGAAAAACTTCGCTGCGGTTGACCAGGCACTTGATAACCTCCACGAAGTTGCAGTTGCGCAGCAGGCAAGCAGTGGATTTGATATCCAGCCGCCAGTCCCATCGCAGGCCCCGGAATTTGTCCGGAACGTCACATCCAGAATCATTGCGGGACAGGGTGACATGCTTCCGGTCAGCGCCTTCAGCCCCGACGGCACTTTCCCGACCGGTACGGCGCAATGGGAGAAGAGAAACATTGCGCTCGAAATCCCTGTGTGGGATTCCGATCTTTGTATCCAGTGCGGCAAGTGTGTCCTGGTTTGCCCGCACTCCGTAATCCGGGCAAAAATCTACGACTCAAAGTCGCTCGAACAGGCCCCGGCGAACTTTAAGTCGACAGCCGCGCGCTGGAAAGATTTTAAGGATTATCGTTACACACTGATGGTTGCGCCCGAAGATTGCACGGGTTGTACACTCTGCGTCCAGGTGTGCCCCGCGAAGAGCAAGAGCGAAGCCCGGCTCAAGGCGATCAATATGGCGCCCCAGTTACCGATACGCGAACAGGAGCGGGAAAACTGGGATTTCTTCCTGCAATTGCCGGAAATGGATCGCGCTCCCCTGAGCCTGGGACAGGTGAAGGACGCGCAACTGCTGGAGCCCCTGTTTGAGTTTTCCGGCGCCTGCGCGGGTTGCGGAGAGACGCCTTACATCAAGCTGATGACGCAATTGTTTGGAGACCGCTGCCTGATCGCCAACGCCACTGGATGCTCGTCGATTTACGGCGGGAACCTGCCCACCACACCTTACACGACAAATCGTGATGGCCTGGGTCCCTCGTGGTCAAACTCGCTTTTCGAAGACAACGCTGAATTCGGTCTTGGTATGCGCCTGGCGGTGGACAAGCAGGCGGATTACGCCCGGTACCTGGTGGAACATCTGGCAGGACAAATTGGCGAAGACCTGGCGGCACAGATTCTCGCGGCAGACCAGGCAACCGAGGATGACATCAAGAAACAGCGTGAACGCGTGCGTGCGCTCAAGGAGAAGCTCAGCGGCATCGACACGCTTGAAGCACGCGACCTGCTGAAGGTTGCAGATTATCTGGTTAAGAAGGACGTCTGGATCCTGGGCGGAGATGGCTGGGCCTATGACATTGGCTATGGCGGCTTGGACCACGTGCTGGCATCCGGCAAGAATATCAACGTCCTGGTGCTGGATACTGAAGTTTACTCAAACACCGGCGGCCAGATGTCCAAGGCAACGCCGCGTGCGGCGATCGCCAAGTTTGCTGCCGGAGGAAAGGAAACACGGAAGAAAGATCTGGCGATGATGGCCATGACTTACGGCAACGTTTATGTCGCAAGTGTGGCAATGGGAGGGAATGACACGCACACGATCAAAGCCTTTCTTGAAGCCGAGGCCTACGACGGACCATCCCTGATCATTGCTTACAGCCATTGCATTGCTCACGGGTATGACCTGGCCTTCGGCATGGAGCAGCAGAAAGCCGCGGTTCTGTCCGGTTACTGGCCGCTTTTCCGCTACAACCCCATGCTGGCGAAGGAAGGGAAGAATCCCCTGCATATCGATTCCCGTCCGCCTTCGCTTCCGCTCGAGAAGTATGTGTATAACGAGGCGCGCTACACGATGCTCGTCAAGTCCAGGCCGGAGGTTGCCAGCCAGGCCTTGAAGCTTGCCGAAGAGGACGTAAAGGCACGCTGGGAGTTGTTTGAGAAATGGGCGTCTTCGCCCACAGTCGAAGATCCCAAGGAAGTGAAAAAATGACTGATCTCCGCACAACGTATCTTGGATGTGAACTGAAGAGTCCTCTCGTTGTTTCAGCCTCGCCATTATCGGAGGAGATCGATAATCTCCGCAAGATGGAAGATGCTGGAGCCGGGGCGGTGGTCCTGCACTCATTGTTCGAAGAGCAAATTATTCGGGAAGACGAGGAACTGCACCGCGGGCTTTCCGCGGGTACTGAAAGCTTTCCCGAGTCGCTGACTTACCTGCCGGAGGTTACTCAGTACCAGCAGGTCCCGGACTTCGGAGTGCCGAGCGGCGCGCCGGACATGACGGTGTACAATCGCGGCCCGGAAGGTTATCTGGAGCACGTCCGCCGGGCGGCGGAGGCTGTTAGCATTCCTGTGATTGCCAGTCTGAACGCTACTTCACCGGGCGGATGGATCAAGCACGCTCAGAAGATCG
>JAJXZM010000345.1 GCA_021780055.1 Acidobacteriota bacterium | reverse complement strand
ATCGCGGACGCGCTCAGGGAGGCCGTTGATGGGCCCCTCGTATTCAAGACTCCATCTGAGAGATGTGATCTGGAACATGATCAGTACGACGCGTACTTCGCGAAGGAGGTCCTTGCCAAACTCCCCAGAATTGTGAACAGAGTCTCAGCACTAGCTGATTTAGACATCCAGGGCATCCCGAACGAGCGAGTTAGGGGATATTTTGAAGAGGCCCACCGATGCTACCTATACGGCTTTCCTTTCGCGTGCGTTGTGCTGTGTCGGGCAATCGTTGAGTCCGCAATCAACGAAGTTCTGAACCTTTATACCGCGCAGGAGAACAATCCTATTTCTATGGAGGGGAAGCCGGTTCGGGGTCCCGAGCTGATTGACTTGGTAAGAACGGCGCAGCAGTTGGGTGTGCTTAACGAAAAGGGTGCTGTATGCGCCCACGATGTGAGGACATCAGGCAATGCCGCCACCCATCCCGATTCTGACCCGCAAAGGTTCAAGCAACTCTTCAAGAGAGAGCGGGTTGACGAAGTCCTGGCGAACACCCGAGAGGTCCTGAGAGAACTTTACGGCCAAGTAGAAACTAGGTGAATCAATTCGCGAAGCCAAGGACGCACCATTTGCGTCGTAGGGATGATGTTGCCACCCGCCGAGCCTAGAGCCGTTTGCTTTGCGATGCAAAAGCCTCTCCTAGCGGGACGTGCATGTGTCCGACACGCTGGCCGGTGCAGACCCTGGTTTGCAGGGTCTGCGATATCCTGTTGGCCCCGAATTGAGTGCCACCTCAAAGGTTTGAATTTTCCTCCGAGTTGCATTAGGATCAAACCATGCGAAAGAGACTTTCGATTGCGAAAAGCAAACTTCGCGGCACGCAGGTACCGGTGTTCATCGAGAAAGATGAAGACGGTTTCTACGTGGTCGAATGCCCCCTTTTTGAAGGCTGTTACAGCCAGGGGAAGACTGTTGACGAAGCGCTTCGGAACATCCGGGATGTGATCGAACTGATCGCAGAAGAAAAGAAGAATAGGGACGTTTTGAAATCGTACCACCCTGAAGAACTCAGCTTACACACCATCACCCTCTAACCGTGGCCAAACTTCCCATACTCTCCGGCAGGGCTGTTATCAAAGCGCTGGCCAAAGCCGGCTACAAGCAAGTTCGGCAACGGGGAAGCCATGTCCGCCTGGAGTGTTCCGGGAAGAACTCCATTACGGTTCCCGACCATGATGTTATTGGCCGCGGGTTGCTAAGGAAAATTTTGCGCGACGCCGAGCTCTCGCCAGACGAGTTTGGCAAGCTGTTATGATTTTCCAACGTGGCTCGGCGCCCCTTCACACAATACACGCCATTTGACGGCTGCCGTACTGCGATGCGTTTCGTGGCTGGCCCACACGCAACCGCTGCCTTTCCGGGGTGTCGCACGCCGGGTGGCGCTCACACTCACCTTTTGGCGTCTGATGTTATAAGGCCGTCGGCTCCTCGATGGCGAGAGTAAACTGGCGTTGTCAAGAAGTCAGGAACTCTCAGCGAAGGAGGAGCCGAGACATGAACATTATAGGGTGTGATTTCCATTCGCGCACGCAGGTGATTGCGATGCTGGACACGGAGACGGGCGAAGTTGTGGAGAAGCCGTTAGACCACGAGAGCGGCGAAGCACGGCGGTTTTATGAAGGGCTGAAAGAACCGGCGCTGGTGGGGATCGAGAGTACGGGCTACGCGCGGTGGTTCGCCGACATGCTGGCCGGGTTGGGGCATGAACTGGTGGTCGGGGAGGCGGCGAAGATCCGGGCCAGCGAGACGCGCAAGCAGAAGCACGACCGGCGGGATGCGGAGCACATCCTGAATTTGCTGGTGAAGGGCGATTTCCCGAAGATCTGGTTGCCGCCGGCCGAAGAGCGTGACGTGCGGGTCTGGATTGAGCATCGGCATCAGCTGGTGGAGTTGCGAACGCGCGCCCAGAACGGTCTGCAAGCCATCGCGCTCAGCTATGGGCTGCGACGCCGACACCGCTTGTGGAGCAAGGCCGGACAAAAGGAACTGGAAGAGCTTCCTTTAAGAGAAGGGACGGCGAGGCGTCGCCAAGACCTGGTGGCGCTGGTGCGCCAACTCAGCGCCTGGATCAAGGAACTCGATCAGCGGATCACTGACGAAGCGGGCCGCCGCGAGGATGCGCAGCGGCTGATGACCCATCCCGGCGTGGGCGCGCAGACGGCGCTGGCCACCGTGCTGGTGCTGGGCCCGGTCGAGCGCTTTCCCGACGACCGCCACCTCACCAGCTACCTCGGGTTGATTCCGCAAGAAGATTCCAGCGGCGGGCGGCAGCGCTTCGGCCATTTGACCAAGCAAGGCAACCGGCTGATGCGGTTCCTGCTGGTCGAAGCCGCCGGCATCGCCAGCCGCTACGACACCGGCTTGCGCCGCACCTATCGTCGCTTGGCATTTCGCAAGGGCGCGCCGGTGGCCAAGGTGGCCATCGCCCGCAAGCTGGCCATCCGGCTCTACATCATGTTACGAGACCGCATTGATTACCAGGAGTTTTGTCGGCGAGGTTCGCATGCCGGGATGCTCGGCGATAGATCGCTGGCCTAACCATGGCCGTGTGTCTGATTGAGCTGCCGGCCTCCCTTTGAAGAAGAAAAGGGAGTCAGAAAAAGCCATCATGGTCCCTAGCCGGGATCGAATAGATGTGTGGTGGAACCTGGCCACCGTTTCATGGCGAAACAAAAACCAGGCCCGACAGCCAGTTTCCGCTTGACGGAACCGACAACCTTATAGATGCGATCCGGCTTTTAAGCCCCTCGAAGGGGGCGGAAGACTTTAGCCCATGGCGCAAGCCATGGGAAAACGTGCTTACAAAAATGCCAGTCAGCCCCAGAGGGGCGAAAGACGTTAATCCCAGACTTGCCGCTCGTCGCCCGCCGGCGCACAGCGCGAGCGGATTCTGGGATGATTCGAAGATGGCGGAGTCATTGTGGCCGCAGAGCATATGGCCCATAGGTTCATGGTACTTCAGTGCCATTGCCTCGTTGTTGCCATCGCAGTTAGTATTCGGCATGACAATTCTGTGTTTGGGTGGGGGACAGTGGAGGATTTATGTTGAAGGACTTTGACAGGTACATCCTCACCACTGATAAGGCGTCCGTTATGCGGGACGTGTTGTCCCTCGTGTCGACGGCAGAGCTCAAGTCAGAAGGCGCTGGAACCCATGGTAGTTGTCTAAGCCTTGATGCGCTGGCGAAGGATGGTTACGACAGGATGATCCTTGAGCTCCGGAGGCCAAAAGAACCCGCAGCCGGCACCTCTCCAAAAGTCAGGAATCTCCGGACGAGCCATCTTGGGCGAGTCCTTGTGGTAACCGGCGACGCGACCGCCCCTGAAATATTCCATGAGATTGATGGGCTTCGCCGCCCGCGTTTGTTCCCCAGATATCTGAAGTCTGGCCTGCTTGCGTTCGGACGTACCATCTTTTCCACCTTGCGGTTGGCTAATCCTCAAAATTAGACTGGCACTTCGCATCCTTCGCCACCTTCTGCTTCATGTCTCCCTATCCGCTGCGAACTCAGCGGCTAAGTTTTGATTTCGCTCATGGGATGTGCCGTGAGGAGTCCTGAGCGAGGTGGTGCGGACCTCCGCCTTGGAGGTTCGCGGTTATCGCTACGGACCGAGACAAGAGCCGCAGACCGCAACCCCGGCGGTCGGCGCTACGGGCTTCCGCAGCTGCAACCCTCCGCTCGTTCAATCACCCGATTGCAATTCACTCAACCGTGAAATCTTCCCAAACCCCCCTCACTCGGCCGCTAACGCGGCCACCCTCTCCCCACGGGCGAGGGCTTGGTTTCATTGTTTGCTGGCTGGAATCCCAGCGCTCACGGCGTGGGCTAAATCTTTCGCCTCTCCGGGGCTGGGAAGGCAGTAGGCAGAAGGCAGTAGGCAGAAGGCAGTAAGCAGAAGGCAGTAGGCGGAAGGCTGGATTGTGCGGTGCGCGCATAGGAGTCTCTGCGATATCCATCGCGGCGGGGTTGCCACTTTCCGTACCATCCGGTACCGGGCCTCGCCAACTGGCGGAATAAAGGCGCCGCTACGTTCATGCAGGCAGCTTTGCCACGCCCCCAAATCTGATTCCTACTTCCTACTTCCTACTTCCTACTTCCGAATTGTTTTTACCTCTGCAGCCGCCGGTCCAAACGTGCTATATTTCAGCGCATGAATCCGCGAAAAAATGCAGTCTCACTCATCCTTCTTTTGAGCTGGATTGCTTTGCCGCTTGCGGCTCGCGTGGTGCGCGTAGAAGTCACCTCGCGCACGGACATCGCCGGCGGCGAATCCTTCGGCACTGCCGGCGCGTACGAACGCATCACGGGAAAAGTCTACTATTCCGTCGCTGTTGCCAATCCTCACAACCGCCGAATTGTGGACCTTGCAAACGCGGTCAATCTGAAGAACGGCCAGGTCGCGTTCTCGTCTGATTTTGTCGCCATCCGGCCGAAAGATTTGGGCAAAGGCAACGGCTCGATGCTGTTGGAAGTGCCGAACCGGGGCTCGGCCTTCATCGTTGGGCTGGTGGATGGCGGCTTGCCGGACGTTGTGAGCGACCCGGGAGACGGATGGCTGATGCGCCGCGGCTTCACCATCGTGTCGCTCGGCTGGCAGTGGGACGCGCCAAGCGGCCTGCGCCTTTACGCGCCGATTGCGAAGGACCACGGCAAGACCATCACCGGCCTGCTGCGCGGCGACTTGACGCCTGCGCAGGCGATGGCTGAAATCCCGCTGGGCCACCTGATCACCGGCCGCATGGGCGGCACGGAGTATCCCGTGGCTGCGCCCGATGACCCGCGCAACACGCTCACGGTGCGCGACTCGCGCGAAGGCCCGCGCGCGCTGATCCCGCGCTCAAAGTGGCAGTTTGCGCACACGGTGAACGGCAAGCTCGAGCCGAGCAACCGCTTCATCCATCTCGACGGTGGATTCCAGCCCGGCAAGCTTTACGAATACGTTTATGTGGTGAAGGACCCTGTGGTGGCCGGGCTCGGCTTCGCGGCGGTGCGCGATTTCGCCAGCTACGCGAAGCACGGGAAAGGCTCTGAAGTTGCCGCGCAGCGCGTTTATGGCCAGGGCATCTCGCAGGATGGCCGCTTCCTTCGCAACTTTCTCTACGACGGCTTCAACGCCGACGAAGGAGGGCGCATGGCGCTCGACGGCGTTCTTGCTCACGTGGCGGGCGCGGGCCGCGGCAGCTTCAACTATCGCTTTGCGCAGCCCTCGCGCGACGCCGAGCCGACGTCCTCCGTCTTCTTTCCGACGGATATTTTCCCATTCACCGACTTGCCTGAAACCGATCCCCTGACGGGCCAGCACGGCGGCCTGCTTGACCGCGCAACAGCCGAACATGTGCTGCCGAAGATTTTCTTCTCCAACACTTCCTTTGAATATTGGGGCCGCGCCGCGGCGCTGATTCACATCACGCCCGACGGCAAGCGCGACACTCCGATTTCGCCCAACGTGCGCATCTACAAATTCACGGGCCTTCAGCATTTTTCCGGGCCGTTTCCGCCCGCCAGGGGCAAGGGCGATCTGCTTGGCCAGGAGCCGCAGTCGCCGCTGCCGATTCAGTATTTCTGGCGCGCCATGATTGCGAACATGGACGCCTGGGTGCGATCAAACGCGCTGCCGCCGCCGAGCCGTTATCCCAAAATCGCCGACGGAACGCTGGTGCCGATCAGCCAATATAAATTTCCGCACATTCCGGGCGTTAACCTGCCGCACGAAGCGAACCCCGGTACGCGGCTGGACTTTGGCCCCAATTGGCAGCGCGACGGAATCCTGAGCCTGCAGCCGCCCAAAGTGGGCCCTGATTTTCCCGTGCTGGTGCCGCAGCCGGATAAGGATGGCAACGAGCGTGACGGCGTGCGCCTGCCGCAAATCACCGTGCCGTTGGCGACCTACGCGTCGTGGAACATGCGCGATCCCTCCATCGGCGCCCCCACGCAGCGCGTGCCGTTTGAGGTTTCGTACATTCCATTTCCCAAAACCGCCGCCGACCGCATCCGGACCGGCGACCCGCGCCTCTCTATCGCCGAGCGCTACAAGGGCCGCGCGGATTACATGGCGCGCTTCACCCGCGCCGCGGACGAACTGGTGAAGAAAAGGTATATTTTGCCGGAAGACCGCGCCGCCTTGATCCAGGAAGGCGAGCGGGACTGGGACTATGCCACACGGCCATGACGCCGACGGTTCGAAATAATTCCTGAACGCGCTACCTCAGGGAGAGGGTGGACGCGCG
This sequence comes from Acidobacteriota bacterium, assembly GCA_021780055.1. Next base: position 4,119 of record JAJXZM010000345.1, on the reverse strand, counting down.
AGCGGCCGGGTGAGAGGCTTTCGCTCCAGTCGCTCTCTCTTTGTCCTCTGCCCTTCAAAACCTTTAATACCGAGAGCACAGAGGATCTCTGTGAACTCCGTGTTGAGTCTTTGTCGGCCAAAGAGTGCACAGAAAAGATTAGGCGGGGACAGACGCTCGTTTTGTAGGGTCAGGGTCACACCTTAGCTCAGCTCCAACCTTCAAAATTCAAAACTCATAATTCATAATTCTCCTTGCTCCCGGCGCTCCATTCATCTTTCGCGCCCATCGCAAAAGACGCGAGGTTTGCGCCGCTCGTCGCCTAATCGGGCTAGAATAAAGGATGGCGCCTGCGCCGACGCATGCCCTTGTGGGCCGGGCGCAACGCGCAACCCCTGGCTGAAAAGTGCAAAACTTCCATCGAGGGTGAGACATGCCCGTACTGCGACTCGATCCGGTTCGACGAAGATGGGTGATCACCGGCAAGCGTCCTGCCATGCCGGACGCCCTGGACTCGGGCGAACTGTGCCCATTCTGCCCGGGAAACGAAGGCTTCACGCCCGCTTCGATTCGCGAGCACCGCGATGCCAACGGAAACTGGGAGGTCCGCGTATTTCACGATCGCGCTCCTCTGTTTCGCGTGGAAGGCGGACTGAGCCGCGAGGGCGAAGGCATCTACGATCGCATGAACGCGCTGGGCGCGCACGAAATCGTTGTGGAAACCACCCAGCACGGGAAGACGCTGGCTGAGCTTGATCCCGCCCGCATTGGCCGCGTGCTTGAAATCTGTCGCGACCGGATCATTGATTTGAAGCAGGACCCACGCTTGCGTTACGTGTCGCTTTTCAAGGACCAGGGGCGGCTGCGTCCCGCCCGCGAAGAGCACGGCCACTCGCAGGTGCTTGCCACCCCTGTGATTCCCACACTGGTTGAGCGCGAACTTCGCTGGAGCCTTTTACACTTTCAGCGCAAGGAACGCTGCATCTACTGCGATATCCTTCATCAGGAAGCTCAGTCGGGCAAGCGAATTGTCGACGAGAACGCGGATTTCATCTGCATTTGTCCCTACGCGTCGCGCTTCCCTTATGAAATCTGGGTACTGCCGGTCCAGCACAATTCATCGTTTGAGCGCGATATGAACACAGACGCGCGCCTGCTCTCACTGGCAAAGTTTCTGAAGTTGGCCCTGCTGCGCGTGGAGAAGATTTCCGACAAGCTGCGCCTGGTGCTCCACACGGAGCCCAACCTGGCCGCCTATGGGCCCGGAGAGGACCGCTGGAAAACCGTCCGCGATGATTTCCACTGGCACTTTGAGATTTATCCCGAGATTTTCGCCGACGCGGGCCATTTTGACGCCGAGAGTTTTTACTACAATCCGATTCCCGCGGAAGATGCCGCACTTGCCCTGCGCGCCATTGAAGTAGCGGTGGAAAGCAATCAGCCGGAGAATTAAGGTGACGAATTGATGGGAATTCCGAAAGAAAACCTGCGCCAGATAGAACTCCTGATTTTTGACCTGGACGGCACGCTGGTGGACAGTGAACTAGATCTGGCCAACAGCGTGAACGCCACGTTGCAAAAAATCGGCCGCAAGCCACTCAGCGTGGAACTGATCGCATCCTACGTAGGGCAGGGCGTGACGGTCCTGATCGGCCGGGCGCTGGGTGTGGATGCAACGCCGGAACTGATTGAGCGCGCGACGGAGATTTTTCTGGCGCATTATCGCGCGCACATGCTGGACAACACCGCAACCTATCCCGGCGTGCGGGAAGCGCTGGCCGAGCTCGATGGCCACAAGATGGCTGTCCTGACCAACAAACCAGTGAGGTTCAGCCGCGAGATTTTGTCCGGCCTGGGGCTTGCCGAATGCTTCCTGCAGATTTACGGCGGCAACAGCTTTGAGAACAAAAAGCCCGACCCTATCGGCCTCCACCGGCTGATGGAGGAAACTGAAGTGCCGCCTGCGAGGACGCTGATGATCGGCGATTCCACCGCAGACATTCTGGCAGGCCGCAATGCGGGCTCGTGGACCTGCGGCGTGAATTACGGGTTTGGCGCGCCGACGCTCGATGAAACGCCGCCCGATATCCGGATTGACGATCTAAGGGAATTGCCAAAACTTCTGAATGGAAAATCTTAACCACACACGAACGAAACTGATTGGCTGGAAGCGCTGGCGCCTCGCTCTGCTGGCGGTGGCGGCGCTTGCTTTGTGGCCACATCGCCCATTGGCCGCTGCCTCGCTGCCTGCCACGGTAGCGCAGGAACGCAGCCAACTCATGAATCAGCAGTGGGACCCGGCAAAGCTTTACGCGATCCTGAGCTCGCAGGACCCGCAGGCAAGCGAGGACCTCTATCGCGCGGCGTTTGCGGCCGGCCCCGCCATCATTCCTAAACTTGAGAACGCGCTCAAAGACGACCGCACTGCGGAATTTGCCGCACAGACGCTTGCATACTTTGCCGATCCGCGATCGCTTGCCATCCTGGCGAAGCTTGTCAACGATCCGCGGAACCTGGACCTGCGGCGCTTCTACTACGGCGCGCTGGGCGGAACGGCGGACCCTCACAACATTGCAATCCTTCTGACCAAGGTGCGAGCGTCGGACCACGAACCCGACCGCACCGTCACGCGGGATGCGATCCTCGCGCTCTCCATCAGTTCGGACGCGGCGCTTGCCGCAAGACTGCACCAGGCGGAGAACGAGGTCAGTGATCCCGTCATCCAGGATGATATCGAGACGGCGGCGACGGTGATTGATCTGCGCGCGAAATACATGGCAACGCCTGCAGGGAAGTCTGCAGGAAGTTCGGCGGAGAACGCGATTCGCAGTTACTTTATGCCCGCGCTCCAGCCGCCTCCCGGCGACGATGCGGACCAGCAGGATGCCGGCGTGGAAGTTAAAGTCAGAAGCCTGACCCGGTCGCCGGACAAAACGCGCGTGCTGGCTGCCGTCGATTTTGAGAACCCGGAAGCCGTCGCGTCCTACCGAATGGTCCTTCAGAAAAGTCAGACGGGCTGGAAGGTTGCCAGCGTCTGGCTGGGCGAAGAGCGCGAAAAACCGCAGCCGCCGCAGCCCGCAAAACCGAAGTAATTCTTCTGGATTGCGAGATGGTCCTGTGGCCGGGATTTTTCACTGTGTGCTCTGTGGGCAGAAAAGATTTAACACAGAGGGCACAGAGACTTGATTTGAAAGCTGATCCGCTGTCATAAAGATTCGCCTCTGCGCGTTATCGGGTACAGTTGCCAGAAGTCCTGCCATCGCTGATAATTCTTGTGCAATGAAACATCTGATTGTAGGAACCGCCGGCCATATTGACCACGGAAAATCCGCGCTGGTGCTGGCGCTGACGGGAACCGACCCGGACCGCCTGGTGGAAGAGAAAAAGCGCGGCATCACCATTGATCTCGGCTTTGCGCACCTCGACCTGGACCATGACGTTCGCGTGGGATTTGTTGATGTGCCGGGTCACGAGCGTTTTGTAAAGAACATGCTGGCCGGCGTGGGCGGCATTGACCTGGTGTTGCTGGTAGTGGCGGCAGATGAATCCATCAAGCCGCAGACGCGCGAGCATTTTGATATTTGCCGCCTGCTGAACATTCGCAACGGTCTGGTAGTTATCACAAAGTCCGATCTGGTTGACCGCGACATGCTGGACCTGGTGAGGCTGGAGATTCAGGAACTGGTGAAAGGCTCTTTTCTTGAAGGCGCTCCCATCATCGCGGCCAGCGCGAAAACCGGGGAGGGCCTGGACAACGTTCGGGCCGAACTGCGGAGGCTTGCTGAGGTAATTATCGCACGACCGCTGGCCTTACCCTTTCGACTGCCCATAGATCGCGCGTTTGTCATGAAGGGTTTTGGAACGGTGGTGACGGGGACGCTGATTTCGGGGACGATCCACAAAGATGAGGAAGCCGAGATTTTCCCCGAAGGACACCGGGCGCGCGTGCGCGGTATCCAAGTGCATAACGCACCTGCAGAAAGCGCCGAGGCCGGCCAGCGGACCGCGTTGAACCTGGCCGGAGTTGAAACCAGCGAAATCGCGCGCGGCATGGTGCTGGCCCCACCCGGGCTGTTCCAGGCGACTTCACGCCCCGATTGTTCGTTGAATTTGTTGCCCTCGGCGCGCCCGCTGAAAAAT
>JAJXZM010000200.1 GCA_021780055.1 Acidobacteriota bacterium | reverse complement strand
TAGCGGACAATCTCACTCTGTCATGAACTGTCGTAAATGCTTCGTAAACAACTGTTAACCGAAGGGTTGCAGGTTCGAGTCCTGCCCGAGGAGCCAATTTCTTCAGTGAGTTACGGGGCGCCATGAAGCAATGAGCTTTGAAGTGTGCCCAATTTTTTGCCCTACCAGTTGAAAAAATATTCCTACTACCATGTTTATGCGCCTGAGAAATCTGCGTCTATGCCACGCCTCCTTATCATCCAGCCTCAGATCTGGGTGAACAACATTCCCTGAGGTATAGCTTCACTTCTCGAACCGCGCCTCAGTGAGTGTAGAGATTCTCGATCTGACCTGTCGCATGCGCCAGATCTGCGCGGGCCCGGTTGTAGCGATAAAGCGCGGCAATCTGATTGTCATTTGCTCGTGCCAGCGCGTCCTGGGCGGTGATCACTTCAATGTTGTTGGCCACTCCACCCTGGAAGCGCTCGCGCGCATCGGTGACTTCGTCCCTTGCCAGTTTGACGCCAAGGTTGGCCACCTCCACTTCGTTCCGGGCGGCGTTCAGTTGTTCGACTGCCGATTTCACCTCGAGCGCCACGCGGCTTTTTGTCTCCTCCATCTGACGGCCTATCTTTTTCAGCTCGATTCCGGCTTTGGCAGTTTCGGCATGAATCCGTCCGCCCGTAAACAGGGGAACCTGTAGCGTTACCGCGAACTCGTAAGCCGGAATGGAAGCCGGTGCAGAGGTCCCCTGGTAGCCCCAATTCCCATCCACCGAGACTCTGGGCAGGCGTTCTTCTCCTGCTGCCTTTTGTCGCAGATGGGCCGCCGTCTCCTGAGCTACAAGAGCTTTAATTTCGGGCCGGCGCGCGAAGGCGCTATTGATGCTTTCCTCCAGGCCGAATTCAGGCATAGAAAAGAAACTTCCTTCGTCACCTAGCTCGACCGATTGGTGCGGATCCAGATTCAACAGTTGCTCAAGCCCGTACAGAGACGTATTGCGCTGGGTCTCTGCCACGATCAGCCGCTGCTTCTCGTTCTGCAGTTCCACGTTCGACCGCAATGTGTCGAGTGCGGTGCTGATGCCCTGTTTCTGCAATTCAACGGCCTGGTCGTACAGTGCCAGGGCAAGCTGTACTCGCGACTGTGCCGCTTGGACTTCCGCTGCCGCACGCAGGCAGCCAAGGTACTGCGAAACCACCAGTAAAGCGGTCCGCTCACGCACCGTCAACTCCTGGGCGCGGATTCCGGTCACATTGTGGCTTGAAACTTGAAGTTGCCGCCACAACGTTAGATCAAAAATCGGCGCGGAAAATCCGGGGCCGGCCTGGAAGGTTTGGAACGGCCCAATGTGCTGGGGAAATCCCGGAATGCGCCGGCCGAAAAAAGCTTCCAGGTTGCGACGTGTCACCGCGTCGGACGCTTCAATGCTCGCCTGTGGCAGCAAGGCCGATCGCGCGATCGTGCGGTCCTCAAGGCTCTCCGCCACGTCGAGGTTGGCAATTTGCACCTCGGGATTCTGCCGCAGCGCCATTCGCACTGCTTCCTGAAGTGTCAGCTTCAAGGGCGGCTTTTCCTGGGCAAGCAACGAGCTTGAACTCGTCAGTGCCAATAAAACTGCCATCCTGATCAAGCGATGTGTTCTGCTCATTTCACTTTCCCTTCTGTTAGGTTCAATTCCTCTCCACCGTGCACCTGGTCCGGAGGTGGGTGCGCAGGCATCACGCCAGCGTTTTTCGGAATCGCCGCGAGGCCAGCGCCAGCGTTAATGCTCCAATTACAGCCAGCACCGCAATCTGGGGCCACAGGATGCCGAATCCCACGCCCTTCAGAAAAATGCCGCGCAGAATGACCATGGCGTAGCGCATGGGATTCAGAAGCGTCAGCCACTGCACAACGACCGGCATATTGGCGATGGGAAACATGAAGCCTGAAAGCAGCACTGCCGGCATAAAGAAGAAGAATGTGCTGATCATCGCCTGCTGCTGTGTCTGGCTCACGGTCGAAATCAGCAGCCCGATGCCGAGCGTACTCATCAGGTAGACCGACATTGCGAACACCAGCAGAACAAAGCTTCCGCGGACTGGAATTTCGAACCAGTAAACGCCAACCAGCGACACAACCGCGAGATCGACGAAACTAATCAGGGCGAATGGCACGGTTTTGCCCAGGATGAACTCCACCGGGCGGATGGGTGTAACCATGATTTGTTCCATGGTTCCGATCTCTTTCTCGCGCACAATTGCCAGGCTGGTCAGCAGCAGCGTCAACAGAGTGATCATCAGGGCAATGACGCCAGGTACGAAATAGGTTCGGCTCTCGAGGTTTTCGTTGAACCAGGTGCGAGTCTTTAAAACAACCTGGCCGGGCATCACAATATTGCCACGCAGGCGGAGGATACGTTGTGAAAGGATGTCCTGCGAAAATTCGTGTACGATAGTGTTGCTGTACCCGAGAACGATTCCGGCCGTGTTGGAGTCTGTTCCGTCCACGATCATCTGGAATGGGGCCGGCCGCCCGGCAATCAGATCACCCTCAAAGCCGTTGTCCACATGCAGCACAACCTGAATCCGGCCTTCGTCAAGCAACTGGCGTTCGCGGGCGTCGTTTGAAATGTGTGCGACCACGTTGAAGTAACCCGACTTCACAAACCGGCTAACCAGTTCGCGGCTGCTGACGGTGTTGTCAAGGTCGT
>JAJXZM010000292.1 GCA_021780055.1 Acidobacteriota bacterium | reverse complement strand
TATCCCCGGCGGGCCGCATTGCACGGATTAAGGCCGTCTGGCTTGCTGCGCGCGATGCGCATTTGAAAGGAAAGCTATGGAAGCTACCGCAATTATCAAAGCCCTGAAGCCCGGAAAGCTCTTTATCGACGGGAAATATGAAGACGCCGTTTCAGGGAAAACAATTCCTGTTATCAATCCGGCCACCGGCGAGCAACTGACCACTGTTCCTGACGCCTCTGCCGAAGATGTAGACCGCGCCGTTCGCAGCGCCCGCCGCACATTCGAATCGGGCGCCTGGCGCAACATGAAAGTCTCCGAACGCGAAAAGATCATCTGGCGAGTCGGCGAACTGATTGAAAAGAACAAAGAAGAATTGGGAATGCTTGAGTCGTTAAACAACGGCAAGACGTTCCGCGAGGCGCTGCGCGGCGACATCCCGCCGTCCTGGGACATCTTCTACTACTACGCAGGCTGGACGCGCAAAATCTATGGCGAAACCATTCCCGTTGACGGCGATTACCTGAACTACACGCTCCGCGAACCGGTGGGCGTGGTCGGCATGGTCACCGCATGGAATTATCCTATGCTGCTGGCTGCGTGGAAGGTGGCCCCGGCGCTCGCCACCGGCTGCTCGATGGTGATCAAGCCGTCAGAGATGACGCCGCTCACCACCATGAAGCTGGCCGAGTACTGCGTGGAAGCAGGCGTGCCGGAAGGCGTGGTTAACGTAGTGACAGGTTATGGCCCCACCGCCGGCGAGGCCCTTGCGCGGCACATGGAAGTGGACAAAATAGCGTTCACCGGCAGCGTACGAACGGCGCGCGCCCTGCTGAAAGCTTCGGCGGAAAGCAACCTGAAGCGCTTGTCGCTTGAACTCGGCGGAAAATCCCCGAATATCGTCTTCGCGGATGCTGACCTGGAACGAGCCGCGAATTCCGCCTTCTGGGGAATTTATGCCAACAAGGGCGAGGTTTGCAGCGCAGGCTCTCGCCTGCTGGTGCATGAAAAGATTTACGACGAGTTCGTGAATACGCTGGCCGAACGCGCCCGGAAAATGAAAGTCGGCAACCCGCTTGATCCATCGAGCGAGATGGGCGCGCAGATCAGCAAAACGCAGATGGAACGCATCCTGGGCTATATTGAATCCGGGAAGCAGGACCGTGCCCGGCTGGTTTGCGGCGGCGAACGCGACGTCGAAGGGGACAAAGCCAGGGGCTACTACATCAAGCCGACCATCTTTGCCGACGTTACGGCACAAATGAAGATCGCGCAGGAGGAAATCTTCGGCCCTGTGCTCGTTGCCCTGAAGTTCAAAGACGAGCAGGAGGCAGCGGAGATTGCCAACAGCACTATCTACGGGCTTGTTTCCGCTGTCTGGACCCGTGATATCCGCGTGGCACACCGCATGGCACGCAGCATCAAGGCGGGCTCGGTCTGGATCAACGACTACAACTGCTTTGACAGCGCTTCACCCTTTGGCGGCTATAAGCAGAGCGGCTTCGGCCGCGAAATGGGCGCGCATGCGCTCGAATCCTACACGCAGGTGAAATCCGTCTGGGTCTCGCTGGCTTGATCGCACGGGAGCCAGCCCCGGACGCTTTGGGGAAGGAATGACACTTCAACAAATCAAACAGGCCCTCGACAAGCACAAGATCGACAAGATCAAGCTGGGCGGTTTTGACACCGACGGCATCCTGCGGGGCAAGTATATTTCCCGCGAAAAGTTCCTTTCTGCCGCGGAGCACGGCCTCGGCTTCTGCGACGTGATTTTTGGATGGGACAGCGCCGACGCGCTTTACGACCAGCCGGCGGTTACCGGATGGCACACGGGCTACCCCGACGCGCTGGCCACCATTGACCTCTCCACGTTTCGCAGGCTGCCGTGGGAGCAAGGCACAGCCTTTTTCCTGCTTGATTTCGCCAAGCCGAATGGAACCCCGCTCACCGTGTCTCCGCGCCAGCTTCTGAAGCAAGTTGTCAGGAAGACGGAGTCCATGGGCTACGCCCCGCAGGCATCCATCGAGTACGAATACTGGTTCTTCCGCGAAGACCCGGATTCCGCCCGCGGCAAGAATTACTGTAACCTCACACCAATGAGCCCCGGCATGTTTGGCTACAGCGTGTTGCGGGCATCCGTCCACTCGGACCTGGCCCATGACCTTCTGGACACCATGCGCGATTTCGATATTGAAATCGAAGGCCACCACACCGAAACCGGGCCGGGCGTCTATGAAACCGCTATCCGCGTGGACGACGCGCTCCGGGCAGCGGACAAGGCGGCGCTCTTCAAGACCGCCGTCAAAGTACTCGCCCAGAAACGCGGCCTGATGGCCACCTTTATGGCCAAGTGGAATTCGCAACTTCCCGGTTCCAGCGGCCACGTCCACCAGAGCCTGATGGATCGGCGGCGGAAGAAGAACCTATTCTGGGAAGGCACGGGCAAAGGCCGCAAGGGAGGCATGTCTGCCCTGATGCAGCATTACATGGCGGGCCAGATGGCGCTGATGCCGGAGTATTCAGTGATGCTCCAGCCCACCATCAATTCATACAAACGCACTGCCCCGACAACCCTGAGCTGGGCGCCGGCGAACGTCACCTGGGGACACGACAACCGCACCGCCGCCCTGCGCGCGATGGTTGCAGGGCCGAAAGCGACGCGAGTGGAGCATCGCCTGCCGGGCGCCGATGCGAAC
>JAJXZM010000116.1 GCA_021780055.1 Acidobacteriota bacterium | reverse complement strand
AGTCGCCCGTTGTCGGAGCGACGGCAATCGTCGCCGTCGACATTCCAGCCTTGAAGCGCGGCAGAGGTGAAGTCAGCTTAGCCAGCGCCTTGTCCGGCTTTGTCTTCGTCGCGCCGTTCTGGTTAACCTTGATGACGACTTTCTCGTTGGCTTGTACGGTCACAGGGCCGGACCAGATGTCCTTGCCAAACCATGTTACCGTAACATCATAGGTCCCAGGGTGGACCAGCAGGTTCTGCTGCCAGATAAAGCTGTTATCAAACTCGTCGACGTGCCCAACAAAGAAGTCGGGACTCTTGCCGTTCAGCAAAACTGCGGCATGCGGAGGTCCCTTGATCTGAATTCTTCCCCAGGGGCCGGATACCGGACCGCCCTCAGGTTTCAGGTCAAACTCAAGTTTGGTAACTTTCCCAGCCTCGAAATTCGCTTTTTGCGATTGCGGGGCATAGCCGTAATTGCGAACTGTGACTGTATGCTCACCGGGATCAACCCAGATTGTACAGAAGTGGTCGCCAAGGCAATTGCCTTCCTTGATGGCAGCACCATCAAGAAACACGTAGGCCTGCCTCGGCACAACTCTTACTCTCAACTTTGCTTGTTTACTTTTGGAAAACGCAGGGGCGACAGCAGCGAGCAATACAGCAGTTAAAATCGCAGTCGCCAGCAAGAATTTGCGTCGCGGGTTCATCGGGTCAACCTCCGTCGAACATAAAATATCCTCGGCAATCCGCGTCATTTGCACGAAGGATCAGGTCTAAATCTAAAGAGACCCAAGTTCTTACTCTCTAACCATATGTCAAACAAAAAGATATGTCAAACAAAAGAAATGGGTAAATAAAAAATAGTACGCGGCGGGTTAGAAATTGAGTAATATCCTCGCAGTAAATTAGTATAGCCTGAATTTCCCGATTTTCGTGTTCCCGGATGTCCACCGCTCGGGCCCTGGTACCCACACCCTGCGGCGACACGGGATGTTCCTTTCTATTACGCCTGGTCTAAGAGCTTTTATTTCAGACGGCACGCGCCAGGACGCTCTCTTCAACGCCCTGGATTCCGCCTCCACAGATCACACGATCTGGCCCCTGCTCGAAGCCACAAAATCATTGTGCGCGCCCGCGGCAGAGAATATCCGGCGTGTCGGCAACTGCTGCGACAAAAAATGTCGCGCCGGCCTGACAATTTCAGGCAAAGCGTCGCGCGCTGCCACTCTCGGCAAGAGTCCCCTATTCGGCGGAACCATTGTAACCTTTGGATTTCTGGCACCTGGGCGCGACGCTAATGGTCAGGCTTTGACAGCCCGATATGGAAACCAAGATGCCTGAAGCAACATAGCCGTGCGGGTGTTCCTGCCATCTCAGATGGCCCCGAGAAGGGTCAGGCAAGGCGTGCCGATGAGAACTGAATCGAATGGCTTTTCCCTCATTGAGCTTTTGATTGTCGTGGCAATCATTCTGATTATCGCCGCGATTGCCATCCCCAATTTCCTGCGTTCGCGGGTCGCGGCCAATCAGGCCTCGGCGGTTGAATCGCTTCGAACGCTGAGCACGGCCGAGTTTACTTACTCCTCAACCTACAACGCGGGCTACACTGTAACGCTTGGCAATCTGGGACCGCCGCCCTCCGGCTCTCAGGATGACGTCACGCATGCCAACATCGTCGATAACGTTCTTTCAGGGACTGCAGCGGCAGGTTCCGGCGCAGTGACGTCCATTAAGAACGGCTACCAGTTTACGTACTCACCGGGCGTTTCCGTAAACGGCCAAGTCCTCTCCTTCACAATCAACGCCGACCCCGTCAGCCGCGGAACCACAGGCTTGACCTCTTACTTCGTCGACCAGACGGGCGTCGTCCGCCAGAATTCCACCGCCCAGGCCAGCGCGGCGGACTCCCCACTGGCTGGATAAGACACTGGCGCGCGCGGCACTCTGAAGAGTTTTCTTGTAAACGTGTGGGCAACTCTGGAGAGAAAAGAGTAAGGACCGTGGAGGAAGTCTTCCGCCCTGGCGGCTTCGTCACTCAACCGTTCCGGCGCGGAAGGCTCCCTTCCAGCAGTTGATGGTTACTTGGGTTGCGGAACAACACGCAGATAGGGCCGCACAGTCTTCCAGCCGTTGGGATACTTCTTCTTCGCATCCTCATCCGAAACCGAGGGCAGGATGATGACGTCATCGCCATCGTTCCAGTTCACCGGAGTGGCCACCTGTTTCTGGGCGGTGAGCTGAATGGAATCGAGCGCGCGAAGGACTTCGTTAAAGTTCCGGCCGGTGCTCATCGGGTAAGTGAGCATCAGCTTGATTTTCTTGTCGGGGCCGATAACAAACACGGTGCGCACAGTCTGGTTGTTGACCGCGGTCCGGCCCTCGCAGGTTTCTCCTGCTTCTGCCGGCAGCATATCGTAAAGCTTGGCCACCTTGAGTTCGGGGTCGCCGATCATGGGGTAGTTCACCTTGTGACCTTGTGTCTCTTCAATGTCGACTTCCCACTTGTTGTGGCTTTCTACCGGATCCACGCTCAGACCGATGATCTTGCAGTTGCGCTTTTCAAACTCAGGTTGCAGGCCTGCCATGTAGCCGAGCTCGGTGGTGCACACTGGAGTGAAGTCCTTGGGATGAGAAAAAAGAACGGCCCAGCCATCACCGATCCACTCATGGAACTTGATGGTTCCCTTGGTGGTTT
>JAJXZM010000207.1 GCA_021780055.1 Acidobacteriota bacterium | reverse complement strand
AAAGTGGCCCGCATTTGGATTCTCCGAGATTCGCGGCGTTGCGACCCTATTCGGATCCGCCGGACGCGCGGGCGTAGAGGATGCTGAGGTTGTCCTGGTAGATGGATTTCCACCCGGGAGTAGCCGCTAGCAAGGTTGCCAGTGAGCCCCCGCGCGGAACAAGGCAGGAATCGACCCGGTATTTCTCCAGAAGAGCGGGGGTGCCGGGCACTACATGGATGATGGACAAATAGTCCTGGAAGACGCCGCTATATTCGTAAATATCGTACCGGCCGTCGATAAAGACCTTATGAGCGGGTCCCAAGGCGAAGATAAGGTACGGTCCCCAGTTGGCATCGTTGAACACCCGGGTCAGGCTGGGGTGCTCCTTCAGAAAGGAAACCGCCCCGGTTGGAACATGATATTCGAGCTGACGGTTTAGTTTGGTGTTTGACGGCAAAGACCAGCCAATTGCAACAGCCGCCACAGCAATAAGCGCAAAGTTCAGGCCGGGGTGGTCTTTGGTTGCATCATACCTGGGGACCCACCTGGAGAGCAATTCCGCCGCCAGGGGGGCGAAGACGGGGACAAAGAGGATAACGAACCTTGCATGCAAGAAGGTCTCAACCGTGGCGAAAGACAAGAGCAGCAGATCCTCAAGCCGGATCTTCAGTTCAGCAGTTGCCATCCCTGTCCAGAAGAGAATGAACAGCCCCAGAAAAAGCTTCCCGTAGAGTTGCGAAAGCTCAAGCGGCTGCCATTCCTGAACGGCCTGCATGATCTGAGGCTGGGAGGAAAACATCTTAAGCGGATAGGCGGCAAGTTGCGTCCCGTAGGGCGTCAAAATTGAGGCCACGATGCAAAGCAGAAAAGCCAGTTCCAGCCGGCGTCGCTGGTCGGGTGTCCAGCGCTCCGCATAAATTTTCCCAAGACGAATGTCCCGCAACCCGCAGGCCCAGTAAACGCCCAGAATAAAGAATCCAAGAACAAACGTCCCGTGGGTGTTGACCCAAAGCCAGAAAATCAGGGGCAGCAGCCATAACGCCTTTTGACGGCCTTGGCGAAATTGTTCGAGACAAATAAATGTGGCGACGAGCAGCGCGTAACCCAGTACTTGCGGGCGGCTGGTGAACTGCAGCGAGGCCAGAGGAAACAGAACAGCGCAGGCAACAAACGCTGCCTTGGAATTTCCACTTCGGAACGATGCGTAGTAATAGACCAGCACCATGACGATGCCCCCCAGGACAATGACGAAGAGCACGAGTCCCTGCAAGCCGCCCAGCTTCCAGAAAAGCTCCAGAAGCATGTCGCCCAACCATTCGTAATCGATCCAGGGGGAACCGAGGGCAGTGAAAGAATAGATATCGTGCGTAGGAAAGGAGTGAGTTTTCAGAATGCGAGCCGCCACCGCCAGGTGCCACCAGGTATCGTCTTCCAGAAAGAACATTGAAGACCCGGGCGGAGAGTTGTACAGGTTGCCAAGCTTTCCGATGTAAACTCCCACGACCAGCAACGTTCCAAGGAAAACCGGAAAGGAAAATATCCTGCGGAAGATTCCGCCGCTTGTTTGAGAGCCGCCTGCGTTTTCAGAAGAACCGGCCATGCCTTTATTGGTGATCGGAGCTTTGTTGGTGTTTGTCATTCGGTTGTTGCCCGCCTGCGGAGATGTTTTATCTCAGCCGGCTTAGTGTTTCGATTTGGCCTGCGTGATCGGCTCGGCTTTCATTGTTGCGAGTCGCTGTGGTTTCAGAAGCCACCCCGTGATCATTGCTGCGCTTCCGGCGAGGGCGGACTCTTTCGCGGCACGTAAACATAAAGCCACGGCTCGTTCCAATGCCTTTCCGGCCTTGGTGCCTCAAGCCTCGTGCGCAACTCATATTCTTTCTCGATAGCATTTCGCATGGGCGCGGTCAGACTGTAATTCAAGCGGTAGGTGTCACGCTCGGTTCTGAGGTCGATGTCGAGGACAATAACCGAAAAACGCTGATTGCGTATTGCATTTACCAGCCCTTGGTCTGAAAGCTTGGCGAGGCGGGCTAGATGTGAAACCGTATAAAGACTGGTGAACGGTACATCCAGCCCGGCCTGCATCAGATCGGCGGGATACACGCCCAGCGCGTCGCTGTGGGCGGGGAAATTCGTGCGCAGAAAATTCTGAACCGCTTGATTGTTCGCAAAATCGGAAGGTTGAGGAACAGGCCTCCTGAAGGCTTGCGCACACAAGACGGTAATAAGAAGAAGAAAGGCGGCTGTTCCGTTGCGAGTCCCGCTTGCATAGTTCTTTGCAAGAAGCGAAAGAATCAGGGCGCTGATCAGCAAAACACTTTCGAAGAAATAGCGGACGCCGCTTCCTTCTTTGCCAATCGTTGCCAGCCCCAGAAGAACGGCGCACCCCAGGTAGCACACGAGCAACTTATCGGGATACCTGCGGAGATACTCGGCACTCAAAAGGAGCGGAACGCCCAGCATGAACAGGAAAATTAAGGACCCCACCATAAATCGATGCCAGGTGAGAAGCGAGGCCTGATAAAACAGGAAATGCTGCCAGAACGCCTGTCCGGGGAACACGACCCATTGGAAGAATCCCAGCAATCCAAGACCTACCAATCCCAGCGCTCCAGCAAATTGTGCCGCGAGGCTGAAACGCTTTTCAAGCGCGAGAAACAGCAACACAGCAAGCGGTCCCGCTATATATTGGGGCTTGTAATAAAACCCCAGACACATCAGGGGAGCCGCAAACAGAATGGCGCGGCTGTTTCGGAATCGAAACGCCACCAGAAACGCTGAGAAAAACAGGAGCAAAGCAACGCTGTCTGAAAGCGCCGAAATGCCGGTATCGGTGGCCATTCTGTAAGAAAGAAAAACCAGCGGGCTGAGGAACGCGGCCGCGTAACTCTGCGAAAGCCAATACGCCAGCATACCGCAGCATGCGGCACAACCGAGGAGTCCCAGCATGGAAAGAATGCGGAGTGGAAGATACGAGGGGCTGTACGGGTTAACCAGTCGAGCACCGAGAATGTAGTAAAAAGGCCCGTAAGTCCCCTCATCGAATCTCGTTTTTGCCCCATCCGCGTAGGCGGGGAGGCCCTGCTTGATATCGACAATGTTGCAAAGTGCCGGTCCCTCGTAGCTTTCTTCGCCGGGGTAGGCCAGCCGGGGCGGCCAGGTTGCGATGTTCCGGACGGCGAAGAACCCTGCAAATAGAAACGCGACAATAAGCAATGCTTGAGATGCTCGATTGCTCTTGTGCAGATGGAACACTTGTGCGTTTGAAGATTGGGATGCCAGTGACGATGGCATGGGACTAGGTTGTCCTCCTGCCGACAATGGCGTATTGCGCCCCCAAAGGGCACCAGCGCAGGAGGGGTTCAAAACGGCGAAGCGCGGCCAGTCGGCGAGGAAAGAAGACAATATAATCGCGCCGGGCCTCGAGCTTTAAGTTCGTCACGTAGCGTCTGGTTTCCCGGGGCCACAGCAGGATTGCGCCTCCGTCGAATGCGCACTGCGACACAGCCCGCCGGGTCAGAGGATTGGCCGGGTTGTGCTCAAAGATAACCAGCAGTCCGCCGGACGCAAGCCGTGAAGCCACTTCCGAAATGAGTTCCATCCGTTCTGCGGGCTTGACGTGATGTAGCACGTTGGCGATCGCAATCAGGTCGTATCGGTTACCCAGCAATTTCAAGTCAGATGTAAAAACTCCCTGTGCCAGCAACTCCTGCCTGACACGAGCGAGGCTTGCCGACGAAGGATCGAACCCATCGATTTGGACCTCTGAGACAGTGCGCTTCAGATGATGGGCCAGCATTCCAATGCCGCAGCCGTAGTCGAGCACGCGGCAAGGACGCGATGGCAACAATCGAGCGATATAGGACGCTTTGTAGGCGGCGAAGTATTCCGGTTGCTCACCCGTTACCCGGATGCTCTGCGCGTGGAGCTCTTCGTAGTTCCCGGCCACGGAATCAAACTCCGCCGGTGACGCAACTTCAGGCGCTTTGCTCCAATCCGATGTCACTTCGGGCTTCCCTCCGCAACGGGCGCGGGTGCGTCCGTACGAACAAAGATTTCGGCGACGTTATCTGCATAGACTCGTTTCCAGTTTGGAAGGGCGGAAAGAAGTGTGACGAGTGGACTCTTCGGGGCGAGCATACAGGACTGGATGCCATAGTTGCGCAGGATTCCCAACGTTGCAGGCTTAATCTCTGCGATCATCGTGTAATCCAGGAAGACGCCCGTTTCCTCGTACAAATCCGCTCTTCCGTCGATAAAGACCTTGTGCTCAGGCCCCAGGTCCCAAAGCAGGTAACCGCCAAAAGCGTAGTCGTTGAACATCGGGCCTGGAACTGAATGATTCCGAAGGTATTCAACAGCATGGACCGGTTCGTCCTTGGCGACATTTTTAAGCAGTTCAGATTGCGACGGCAGATGAGTGCTCATCATGACGACACCGGCCAGGATTAATACGGCGTTGACAACATGCTTGTCGATGGCGGGTTCGTAAGGGGGTATCCATCGGGCAATCATTTGACCAACAATCGGGGCCACCAGCATGGCAAAGAGAATAGCAAACCTTGCGTGAAGCAATGTTGAAAACGTGGCAAAAAGAAAAAGACCGATTTCTTCAACCCGGTATTTCGGACGAAGGGCAATTATTGCGATGATCAGGGCCAGCAGCAGGAGAAGAAGATACTTTGTCTGCCAGAAGGAAAAGGGAAGCGGCTGCCATTCCATGATGTTCGCCACATTCAGCGGTTGAGCGAAAGCCATGCTGAGCGGATAAACCGCCATGCGCGTGCCGTAGGGAGTGATGGGCAGGACCACCAGACACAACATAAAGATCAAAGCGATGTGGATCCGCTGTTTTGGTTGCCAGCGCTTGGCAATCAAGTCACCCCAGGTGAAGCCCACCAACCCGCTCGCCCAGTATACAGCCAGGATAAAGAGTCCGAGCGCAAAGGAGCCGTGTGTGTTGACCCACAACAGAAAGATTGGCGGCAGCGCCCAGAGCGATTTCTGCAGTCCTTGCCGGTAACGCTCAAGGCAGATCAAGGTTAGTATCAGGAAAATGAAGCCTACCAACTGGGGCCGCAGCGTAAAGCACAACGACGCGAAGGGGACGGCTAAGACCGTTGCCAGAAACGCCGCTTTTGAATTGCGGCACCGCAAGTA
Organism: Acidobacteriota bacterium; assembly: GCA_021780055.1. The sequence continues at coordinate 5,323 of JAJXZM010000207.1, read as the reverse complement.
AGCGTAGTAGTAAATCAAGGCTATAATCACGCTGGTGAGCGTGATCAGCAGAACGTCCAGCCCACGCAGGCCGCCCAGGTGGTATGCAATCGCCATGGGAATCGTACCCAACCACTCGTACACCATGCGGAAGACGCCGTAAGCGGTGAAGGAGTAAATATCTCCTGTCGGAAAGCGTCCTGTCTTCAGAATGTCCTGCCCGTACTTGAGATGCCACCACGTATCGGGCTCGGTGCGCAGCGGCCGTTCGATAACAAAGTTGGCGACTACCAGGATGGTCCCCAGCAATACAGGGAATGAGGAGCACTTCTTGAGTATCGTGACGATCCAAGAGCAACTGGCCGTCTCAACTGCCTTATCTTCAAATTCGGCTCGGCGATCAGCGATAGGCTGCGCTTCTTGTTGGGCGGGCTGTTCCATGTATGTGGTGCTATCCATTTTCATAATTCATCAGCAACCAAGAGGTGACGGAAGCGTGTTTCCGGAGAATCTCCGAGCTCCTTTCGGATTGTCATTACTTTGCTTCCGATGCTCCGATCCCCACGTAAGGTCCGCGCACAAAGAGTGCGCTCACATTGTCTTTATAAACTTCTTTCCATCCCGGACGGGCGCGGAGCAATGTGGAAAGGGCTGAGTCGGGTCCGATCAGGCAGGATCGAATGCCATAAGACTGCAATATGGCCAGAGTTTGCGGCTTAAGGTCTACAACGCTCATATAATCTGCAAAGGCCCCCGTCTCTTCGAACAGATCGGCCCTTCCGTCGATAAAGACCTGGTATTGGGGCCCAAGGGCCCAAATCAGGTAGCCGCCGAACCCGTAGTCATTAAAGGTGAACCCTGGGACAGAGTGCTGCCGCAGATACTCAACGGCTTTAACAGGGTACGTTTTGTCTACTCCCTTCTGAAGTCCTTTGTTCGAAGGCAGATAGTAAGTCATGCCGCCGATCGCGATAAGCATAAGCGCGGCGTTTACCAGGTGCTTATCGATGGCCGGATTGTAGGAAGGAACCCAGCGCGCCAGCAACGAGGCGACAATTGGCGCTACCAGAATCCCAGCCAGGATGACAAAGCGGACGTGCACGAATGTGGCGTAGATGGCAAACAAGAAGAGACCAAGTTCCTCCAGACGATATTCCAACCGAAGTGCGATCAGTGCCACCACGAATGCGAGCAAAAGGATCAGGAACAGCTTGCCCTCCCATAACCCGAGTTGCATTGGCTGCCATTCCTGTACGCTCGTGACTCCGACTGGCTGAAAGAAAGCCATGTCGATCGGGTAAGTGACCAGTTGGCCGCCGTAGGGATTGATGGGTAGGAGCACCACGCTCATCAGAAAAATCAAAGCCAGGTGGATACGTTGCTTTTGCGTCCAGCGCTCGGCGCGCAGCCCTCCGAAGGAGAACCCAGTTAACCCACTCACCCAGTACACGCCCAGAATGAACAATCCGAGCGCCCACGTGCCGTGGGTGTTGATCCATATGAGGAAGAGAGGAGGCACCACCCAGAGACTCTTCTGACGGCCCTGGCGGTAACGTTCAAGGCAGATCAAGGTAATCAAGAGGAAAATAAAACCCAGAAGCTGAGGGCGCAGCGTAAAGGTCATCCCGGCAAGTGGCACTGCTATGACAGTGCCGATGACGGCTGCCTTGGAGTTCCCGCTCCGCAAATAGGCGAAGTAGTAAAGCAAGACTGAAATAGCACTGGTCAAAACGATGAGCAGAATGTCCAGACCGCGGAGACCGCCGAGGCGGTAAGCGAGCGCTATGAGAACCTCGCCGCCCCACTCGAACGCCATTCGGAAAACCCCGTGAGCGGTGAACGAGTAGATGTCGCCTGTGGGCCAGTGGCCAGTCTTGAGAATGCTCTCACCGTAGGTGATGTGCCACCAGGTATCCGGATCCAGATGCAGAGACTGCTCAATCGCAAACGTCAGTGCCACCAGCATGGTTCCCATCAGGGCAGGGAACGAGAAGATTTTCTTCAGGATTTCGCGCGCTCGAGACTCATCGAGTTGACGAGGCGCAAAGCCTGTCCTTGGGATCGATCGTTCCGGTTCGGAAACTTGAATAGGAGTTTCGGGCATAGTTATAAAGGGTCCATTTACGCAAATGATAACTAGGCAGTCACTAAGGGATCATTTCCAGATTCTCTCCGGCAAGTTAACGACACTGGGTGAATCCTGTTTGTCGAATCCTAATCGCTCACGCACAAAATAGAGCGGTCGGCGTTTGGATTCGCCGTAGATCCGCCCCACGTACTCGCCGATAATCCCCAGGCAGATCAACTGGACCCCGCCGATGAACAACACGGCTATGAAGGATGACGTCCAGCCCTTGACCAGGCCGGTCCCGAAGAAGCGCTCGATCAGGGCATATACGATCCCGAGGATTGCCAGGGCTGAAGCGGCAAACCCGGTCCATGTGGCCAGCCGCAGCGGCGAGATTGAGAACGAGAGGATGCCGTCCATTGCCAGGCGCAGCATCTTGAAAAGCGAATAATGGGTGTGCCCTGCGTAGCGCGAAGCGCGCATGTAGGGCGCGGCAACCTGGGAGAACCCCAGCCAGCTCACCATACCCCGGACAAAGCGGTCGCGTTCGGGCATCGAGAGCAGGGCATCCACGGCGGCCCGGTCCATCAGGCGGAAATCGCCTGTGTCGAGAGGGATCCGCGTGTCTGAAAGGCGGTTGATCACTCGATAGAAGGCCTTGGCGGTCCAAAGCTTGAAGGCTGTTTCGCCTGGCCGGTCCGTTCGAACGCCGTAAACGACGTCGTAGCCTTCACGCCAGCGGGCAAGGAATTCGCCAATCACTTCCGGCGGGTCCTGCAGGTCTGCGTCAATGATCGCCACAGCGTCGCCCGAGGCGTGCTCCAAGCCTGCCGTGATCGCGATCTGGTGTCCAAAGTTCCGGGAAAGCCGCACCACGCGGACACGGTCGTCTGACGACTGTAGTTCTCTAAGAAGCGGGATGGTCCCATCCGTACTGCCATCATCGACGTAAATGACTTCAAATTTGAGGCTTGCGTGTGCTCCAGGTTTGAATTCGCCCAGCGGCTGCGGGCCGGTCCCGGGTGCCGAACTCTGGACTGTGCCTATCTGCTCAAGGGCGGATACGAGCCGCCGATGCGCCTCTCTGATCCCGTCTTGTTCGTTTTTGCAGGGAACCACCACAGAAAGCAGTATCTCTCTGTCCCTGGGATATCGGGAACCGGCCGCCCCAGCCGATTGCTGGCGATCGAAGAATGATTGGCTCATTTGGACCCTTAAGCTACAACAATCGCCACCGATGGTTACCGCGTGACCATTGCGGAAACCGGCTTCAAAAACTTGGAGAGAGCACGTCGCTTGCCATTTTGTGACGAGAGGTGCCGGAATACTGGATTAGAAGGTTATCAGATTAATTATTGTCGAGTACACACGAGGTTACAGCCATTTTAAACCCGATTATGCCAATTAACTTCTTGTACTTCAATGGATTATGATAACGGCTGGAGACAGGGAGGGCCAAGATATGTCACCAGAAGTAGACAGCCTGAATACCAGGATTGGAGGCCAAAATCCTCGGGCCCAGAGGTTGGTGAACGGTAAACACGGACGTCAAGCCAATATGTGCAGAGGTAAGGAGCCAAACGAGCAGGACATTCCCAGGCTGGAACGTCACATCTGCGCCCAAGGCAGAGGGGGCTCCAGCCCAGGATATGAGCGAGGTTACTGAATCAGGCGAACAGGAATCGGCGAGGATCCTCCGGTGGAAATCGTACCACCGGTTCCCCCGGTACCACCGCCGCTGCCCGAGCCGACGCCGTTGGCGCAGGATGAAACGTTCATCACGTAGGCATACACGTTGCCGTTATTGGACCCATCTTCGTATTCGACAAACAACTGGATGAATCCGATGATGGTGACAGTGACAGATGACGGGCACGAATTCCCCGGGCAGAGATCCGACCCGTCATAAACGGGGATTGTAACGATTGAATCCGAGGTCGTAATGGGTCCTGTCAATCCATAAGGATTGCCCGACCCCGCGGTAATGGTCCAGCTAGTGGGGTCGAAGGTGTCCATTCCTGTGGGATTGCTCTTGGTGCCACTCTGGTGAATCAGGCAATTGACACCCTGTTCGGTTGGCCCCACCATGTTACCGGTAATCGGCTGAATCGTATTTGTGCCGCAGACGATCGTATTGTGGTTGCAGCACTCGATGTTCTGCCGGTAAAGCGCTCCGCTGGCAGTCCCACCGCCTCCGCTTCCGCTTGCGCACGAGGGGCAATCGGTGGCAACCGATCCGGCGGGGAGAAATACCGGCCAGAATTTACTCGGAGCGGCAACGCCGCCAGAGGGGTCGCCGGGCTTGATGATGATCTGCTCACCCTGAACTCCTGTGGGTGCTATGCCCGGATTCTGAATGTCTCCGGTGGTGGGATTGATGAAATAGTCGTAATAGCTGCTGCCTCCAGCCGAGCAGTTGGGATTTCCAGACGATGTAGCGCGCGCCTGATCGCAGTTGGGCAACAACCACGGCTTAAGGCACTGTGCGCCCACGTTGGCGCTTGATCCCGAGGGGTTGAAGGCTTCAGCCTTTGCCGTGGCGGAGACATTGGCACTGGTGATGCCGAAAATCTTGACAAAAAACGTCGGCATCGGGTTGGAGTGGGCAGTATCCCGCGCGACCACAACCTGGATTTGAGGATCGTTGGTGCTTATCGAGGGGAAAGTCACATCGGAGTCATTAATAGTTGGGTTTACGCCGGCAACCGTGTTGTTGCTTCCAACCGCTTCAGCCCTCTGCCTGGCGATCGCTTGGCATGCAGTCGAAATTGTTGACCCCGTATCGGAAGTGCAGCCTTGAGTAACGAGAGCTTGAGCTCCTGCCAGGGCCGCCGCATCTGCCGCGCGCTGGGCCTGGCTCCGCCCGACATAAAGCGAGGCAAGGTCAACACCCAGACCGGCCATTCCCAACACAAAAATCATCGCAACTGAGACGATAAGAATACTGACCCCGCGTTCGCTGGAACGTTCTCCGGTTGATCTCCCGCTGCCTGACATACCCGCTCCTCTCAATAGGACATGGTTGTGTCTGTCTCGATATCAATAGTGCCTGCAAAAGTTGAAGATGGAAGCAGCAACTTGATGATGTGGTTAAAGCCGTAGGTCCAGTTGTAAGGGTAAGTGAGCGTTACCCGCACGGACAAGATATCCCCGCCTGTGGGATTGGGCACCTTATAGCACCGTTCGATCTCCAGCCCATAGTTCACCCCGCCGCTTGTTGTGTAATACGTTCCTAAGCAGGAGGGAGCCGGAGTCCAACTCACGGATGTGCCGATA